>JAMONQ010000033.1 GCA_027065635.1 Campylobacterales bacterium
CGGCTCGTCGAGCCACCCTCTTCTATCTACACTGCCGACCGCGCTCATGACTCCATGACAGCTTTGGCACTGCATCTTGTTCGTACCGTCCGGATTTTTGGCTTTACCCATTGCACCTCTTAGACACTGCGTAGTAGCACCCGGATGGCATGTATAGCATGCGTTTCTATTGGTGCTGTCATCGAGAGAAGCGCCTGTGATCGGATCTGTCACTTTTGCATGCCTGGAGTGCATCGCCTGTGTAAGCATGGATACACCGTCCATACCGGTTCCAGGAAGCGCATTGCTACCGTGACATGAGGCACAAAGAACAGGCTTTCCGCCCAGAGCTGTCGCTTCCAGACCGCTGACATTGTAATCCCACCCCTTGGCGGCCAGCGAATCGTTATAGTCCAAAACGGCGTTTGGATACTTCTCGTCATGCAGTCTCAGGATATTGTACTTGTAATCTTTCTGCGCATCGTCCATGTTGACCCAGCCGGCCTGCGGCATCGCGGCATCGTAACCGGAATCGGAGGCGTGACACTTCTTGCAATCCATCTCGTCGCTGACCGGCAATACGGTCGTCGTCTCCGCCAACACATTGCCGGAGGCGTCTTTTGCAACCACCTTGACCATCGGATACATATTGTACGATCCGTCGTCGTTTCTGGGACTTACCGGAATACCCTCCGCACTCCACCACTTATGAGCCGGATCATACTGCAGCGGCTGCGGAGTCGTGCTTTGTACATATTTGCCAGCCAGTCCCTCATCGTCCTGCAGCGAGACTCCGAAAAGATCGAGAACGTAGTCCCAGAAGTTTGTCTTGGTGACACTTGTGGTGTTCAGTTTCCCGTCGAGAGATGGTGCCGCTTCGTATGTAATGGTAACACCGTCAACGATATGCTTGGGTTCTTCACCTTTTTGCAGCAACTGAGCGATCAGCGTATTGTACGGGGGAAGGATCGAAAATACCGAATAGTCGTCTCCGTCCATGCAGTGCATCCCGAGATCGTTCCAGGCAAGAAGTCTGTAGCCTTGATTCGTATTATCGTCATAGGTGTATTCGTAGTCGTCGTCATCGTCATCGTCATCCTCCTTATACTCCAGATCGTCGTCGTAATCGCCTCTCTCTATTTCGTTCTCCGACTCCAGAAGATGTTCGAGAATCTCCGCGTAGCTGTGCAGTTCATCCTCGCCCTCTTCGAGATAGTAGGCTATGATCGAGGCGTTTATATCGTTCTCGTCCAGCCTGATGTCAGGTTTTTGTGCAAGTTTCTCGAGAGTAGCGGCATCTATCACTATATTGTTCAGCGGATCGTTATCGATATCCGCCCCCATGAGAAACTGCGCTATCGCCAAAACCCTCGTATCGTTTAGATCCACCGGCGCACCGACTCTGTACTCGACGATCTTCTTTGGTGTCACGAAAGGATCGTTCGAGCTCGGCATCGCCTCTCCGACTATTACGTTTCCTGCACGGAAGGTTATGACCTCACCCTCTTCAAAGGTGAATTTTCCTCCGTTTTTGGTTATACCGACACTACCCTTCGTACCTTTGTACTCCAGTCCGTCGACCGGACTGTCTATAAAGATTCCGGAGTAGGTAGTGGTATTTACCGTAGAATCTGTCGTATCGGATCCGCCTCCACATCCTGCCAGCAACAAAACGGCGGCCAGTGCCGCCGAATAGCTCCATGCAACTTTCATATTGGCTCCTTTTACTCCATATTCATACAGAATTGTATGGCCGAAATATGAAAAAAGTATGAATTTCCTGAAAAAAGCGGTTTTTACTTTGTTATAATGATTTAAAATAATGGAACCGATGGAGCCGCACGAATGCATATCTTGATCGTCGACGACAACCAGTCACTGCAATACAGTCTTTTAAAAGTGTTGGAAGAGGGAGGATACAAGATATACTCCGCACACACTATCGAAGAGGCGAAACGTCGCCTCGAAGAGCGCGAATACGATCTGATTCTTCTGGACTGGCTGCTTCCGGATGGAAGCGGGGTGGAGCTTATGCGATCTCTTAGAAAGGATGGAGTAAGAACTCCCATACTTCTTTTCTCTTCAAAAAACGAAGTCATCGAAAAGGTCGAAGCGCTCGATGCCGGAGCGGATGACTACCTTGAAAAACCGTTTTCCAATATAGAGCTGCTCGCACGTATCAGAGCGCTTCTTCGCAGAGAGTCGACCCAGAAACAGACCGAAATAGAGATAGGCGGGATGGTTATCGATACATCCAGACGTAGAGTCACGGTAGATGGAGAAGAGATCGATCTCTCTACGAAAGAGTTCGATCTTCTCGAATTCATGGCGCTAAACAGCGATGTCGTATTGACCCGCTTTCAGCTTCTGGAGCATATAAACAGAGAGTTCGATTCGATGGGTTCGAGCAATATCGTGGATGCCCATATAAAAAACATAAGAAAAAAGCTGGGCCGCCCCGAAATCATAGAAACCGTCAGAGGTGTCGGCTACGTTATTCGTAAAGGATAAAAGTAGCGGTAGTACCCATATTCACCCCTTTGCTCTCTATTACGATATCGCCTCCGAGAGCCAGGGCTATCTTTTTGCTCAAGGCAAGCCCCAGACCTGTACCGAACTCGCTGTGCCCGTCTCTGTGTTCACGATAAAATTCGTCGAAGATTCTATCGAGAGATTCGGGGTCTATTCCGATTCCGCTATCTTTTACGACTATCTTCACGCTCCCATCGGTATCGATAAGCTCTACCCTTATCTCACCCTCGTTCGTATATTTGACGGCATTTGCCAGCAGATTGATGAGCACCTGCCTGCAAAGTTTCGGATCGGTCATAAATTCGGAAGATCGGTTCGAACAGAATTCGCACACGAGTTTTATCCCTTTTGCGTCGGCGAGAGGCTCTACCATCTGTATACTCTCATCTATAAGAGCCACGAGGTTGCAGCGCTGAAACATCGGCTCGAGCTTGCCAGACTCCGCTTTCGCTATCAAGAGAATATCGTTGATGATCTGCAAAAGATGTCCGGCGGAGTTTTCAACTTTTCCAAGCGCCTCTCTTGCGGATTCGCTACACTCGTCGGATGTTATCAGATACTGGGTTAGACTTAGTATCGATCCGAGAGGAGTTCTTAGCTCATGCGAGAGGGCCGAGAAAAAAGATGTCTTGCTCTTTAGCGCCTCGGTAGTGGTATGAAGAAGCTCTATCCTCTCTATCTGCAAAGCGATCATCCTCGCAGCAGCCTCAAAAAAGCGTTTTTGCATAGCCACTCTCTCTTTGGCACCTTCTATGACTATATTCCCGTACTCCTTCCTCTCTCCCTCCCGCACAAGTCTGCATCTCAAGACAACTCTCTCACCGCCGGGTTTTATACCGTCATATGTATGATAAACCCTCCGAGCGGAGGTAAGACGCTTCAACTCCAAACAGGCGCGCCTTATAGTCTCCTCTTTCGTTTCGCTCTCGATCATTCGTCCGAAAAACCTCATCAGCTCCGTAAGCGTCTGAGCATGTTTTCTGTTTTGACTCTCTATAACGTTGAAAGCTTCCATGGTCCTTTGCATCAAGGCATTGAAGTTTCTTCCCAGATCGCCTATCTCGTCTTTCGTATCGATATTGGACCTCAATCTATAATCGCCGGTCACCACTATCCTGGATGCGATATTGCTAAGAGACCGGATCGGATCGGCTATTCGCCTGTCTACAAGAACCGCAAGCCCCACCACCAGAATGAGAAGCACTACAAATGCCACCAAAAGGACCCTCTGAACCTCTTCAATGGTTTTGAACGCGATCTTTTTTTCGATTGCATATCCTATTTTCCATCCGTCAAGCGGCGGAGCTATATCCATATATACGCTTATAAAATCTCTTTCGAACCGCTCCGTCTTGGGCAGCGAGAATATATCGCCGAGTTTATCGGCATACTTTTTTGGAGGTACTATCCATGCAAAGACCCCCTTGCCCCTGTACAGATCCTCCGTCAGACTGCCAAGCGGCTTGTAAAATACGAGACTGCCA
>JAMONQ010000034.1 GCA_027065635.1 Campylobacterales bacterium
ATAACCGGCGAAGATGCCAAAAAGCTTGGAAAAAGTCTCGGAGAGGAGCCGTGCTATCTCAAAGTGACCATCTTTCAAAAACTTTTCGGCTCAAAAGGCGGCGAACTATATCTCTCTATGGATGAAAATTTCGTCGTGCAGAAGGCGCTGCTCAAGGATGTCATCATGTTTGGAGACATACGCGGCAAACTGACAAGCTTCGAGTATAAGAAATAGCGCTCTTGAAAGGGATTGCGGGCCGGGTGGATACCGGTGTCAAATATATGCTTTTCGCCTCTTTGATGTTCGCTTTTATGGGGGTTTTCGCCAAGCTTTTGAGCCAGAGTATGCCATCTTTGGAGGTGGTCTTTTTCAGAAATCTCTTCGGTGTCGCTCTTATCGCCGCCACATTGATAAAAAACCCCATGAAGCACGTGGGCGGCAGGCCGTTTTTGCTGCTTTTTAGGGGGACTATGGGCTTTTTGGCGCTACTTGCTTTCTTTTACAACATAGCGCATATTCCTCTCGGCGACGCCATGACCTATTCGAAAACGTCACCTATCTTTACGGCTCTTTTTGCATGGCTCTTTTTGAGAGAGAGGATGGGAGGTATCGGCTGGGCGGCCCTGTTTATAGGGTTTGTAGGTATCGTATTCATAGCGAAACCGACCGGTTTCATGCTGGATAAAACCGCCTGGCTGGGAATCTTCAGCGGAGCCGGTGCCGCCTTGGCGTATACGGCCGTAAGAGAGCTTAGAAACTATTACGATACGAGGGCTATAGTACTCTCTTTTACGGGTATCGGAACCGTGGGGCCTCTTGTACTTATGGCTGTGAGCCCTTATGTGAACATGCCGGAGCTCGATATGATATTTGCGGAGTTCGTCGCTCCGGAGGGTTATATGTGGCTCTATATAGTCGCGATGGGGCTTTTTGCAACACTCGCGCAGTACTATATGACCAAGGCTTACGGTGTCACGCAGGCCGGAGTGGTGGGAGCGGTCAGCTACAGCAATATACTCTTTTCCATCATTCTGGGACTTTTTATAGGGGATCCGTTCCCCGATCCTTATACATGGCTCGGCATCTTGCTGATAGTAATCTCCGGTATAGCCGTAGCGAGTATGAAGCGCAGCGGGTAGGTTTACCGATGTTAACGGGCTTGCAGTCTATGGCCTGTTAAGTCGGAATATGGTAGAGTATAATCATTATTATGTAGATCTTTTTTCGCAAAAAAATTGCCGGAGTGACGGCTCGTAAATCTGTCGGTATGCGATAGTGTGCCGGATTTGAAGTGCTAAGAAAACAAGATGGCGATTTAACGGAGCTTGTATATGGGTACATTGGAGATACTATACGCAGCGATAGGCGTATCGGCGATTTTTATCGTCGCTGAAGGGATAATGCTCTTTCGCTGCAAAAGAGCGGTCAAGTCAAAGCTTGCGCAAATCGAAGCGCTGAACGAGGAGGTGCAGGCCGCAAGATCCCTCGATGAAGCTACCGGCGCCTACAACTACCCGTTTTTCGTAAAGATGGCCAATCTCCAGATAAAGATGGCCAGGCGCCACAAGTGGCCGGTGACATTGATGATAGTGGATATAGATCAGCTTGAAAGTGTGAATCTGCGCTACAGTTTCAAAACCGGAGACGCCATCTTGAAGCACCTGAACGATACGATACGTTCAGTCGTGCGCAGCAGCGATGTGCTGGGGCGCTTTGGCGGTTCGGGCATATTTGTGCTTCTTTCGGAGTGCGATATAGAGAATATCACGAATGTAAGAGAGAGGATAGAGCAGAAGATAGAGCAGACCCCCTTCATGCAGGGGAAGAAGAGTATCGAGTATCGCAGGAGCTACGGCGCCGTTACGATGTATGGAAAGCAGATCCATCTAAACCGTATGCTCGGTCTCGCCGAAGATGCTCTTGCGAGAGCGAAAGAGAAGAGAAAAGAGATCGTAATCTTCGATAAAGAGGGGAGTGAAGTATGATTTTGATAGCCGGGCCGTGTGTCATGGAGAGCAGAGAGAGTGTCATGAGAATAGCGGAGGCGCTCAAAAAGTATCATCTGGACGAATCGATAGATTTTTACTTCAAGGCAAGTTTCGACAAGGCGAACCGCACCTCTTTGGAGAGTTACAGGGGACCCGGGCTCGAAGAGGGAATGAGAATTTTCGAAGAGGTCAAGAAGGAGTTCGGATACAAGACCTTGACGGATGTGCATGAGACTTGCCAGGTACCTGTCGCCGCCGAGACTGTCGACGTTTTGCAGATTCCGGCCTTTTTATGCCGCCAAACCGATCTGCTCGTAGCCGCGGCAAAGAGCGGGTGTGTCGTAAATATCAAAAAGGGGCAGTTCATGGTGCCTTCGGATATGCAGTATTCGGTTTTGAAGGTACTGAAGACGAGGGGGTTCGAATCCGCCGACTATGAAACGAGCAAAAAAGCCGGCGTCTGGCTTACGGAGAGGGGTTCGACTTTCGGATACGGGAATCTGGTGGTAGATATGCGCTCTTTGCCTATCATGCGAAAGTTTGCTCCTGTCGTTTTTGACGCTACCCACAGCGTGCAGATGCCCGGACAGGGAGGCAAAACGGGCGGTGACAGCTCTTTCGTTCCGTATCTGGCCAGAGCGGCCGCCGCCGCGGGAGTGGACGGGTTCTTTTTCGAAACCCACTTCGATCCGGCGAGTGCACTAAGTGACGGCCCGAACATGATAACTCTCGAAAAACTCGAAGATCTTCTCGGCCAGATCAAATCGATCGGAGAAATCGCGGGATGATCGCCGCTTTTTTTCACTTGTGTCAAAAATGGTAAAATAGCGAAATTCAAAATGAAGGCAGTTTCATGAATATCATAGAAGGAAAGCTCAGGCTTACTGGTTCTGAAAGTGTGGCGATAATATCGAGCCGTTTCAACCATATAATCACCGACAGGCTTGTGGAGGGTGCGCGTGACGCGTTTTTGCGTCACGGCGGAAAAGAGGAGAATCTCGATCTGATACTGGTTCCGGGAGCCTTCGAGATCCCTTTCGTGCTTCAAAAGGTTCTCGAAAGCGGAAGATACGACGGTGTATGTTGTGTGGGAGCCGTGATACGAGGCTCCACTCCCCACTTCGACTATGTGGCGGCCGAAGCTACCAAAGGTGTGGCCAGTACTACATTGAAATACGGTAGACCTGTATCTTTCGGTGTTTTGACTACGGATACGATAGAGCAGGCCATAGAAAGAGCCGGTTCGAAAGTCGGAAACAAAGGCTTCGAAGCTATGGCGGGATTGATCGAGATGCTCGATCTTTACAAGACGGTGGAGGGATAATGGCGACCCGTCACCAGTCCAGAAGTGCCGTAATAGGGCTTCTTTACGCTCACGACATAGGAAATCCGGAGGTGGATCGATTCGCGGAAGAGCTTTTGGAGGAGAAGAAGATAAGAAACCGCCAAAGAGAGTTCGCTTTGAGTCTTTACAACGGAGTTCTCGGGCATCTTGAAGAGATAGACGTGCAGATTAGAGACCATCTGAAGGATTGGGATTTCGAGAGGCTCGATCATGTAGACAAGTCCATACTTAGGCTTGGAACCTATGAGCTGCTGCATACCGATCTCGACCGTGCCGTAATCATTAACGAGGCGGTAGAGCTCGCCAAAGAGCTTGGAAGCGATCAGTCGCCAAAGTTTGTAAACGGAGTTTTGGACGCGATCGATAAGAGCGTAAAGGATAAGCGAGCATGAAGCGCCTTGGCAAGGAGGAGGCGCTCGAGCTGATCAGACACGGAGATCTCAAAAAGCTCGGCCAGATGGCCAGTGAAGTCAAACGCAGACTCCATCCGGACAGGATCACCACCTTTGTCGTAGACAGGAATATCAACTATACCAATGTATGCTGGGTAGATTGTAACTTCTGCGCCTTTTACAGGC
>JAMONQ010000035.1 GCA_027065635.1 Campylobacterales bacterium
TTATCTCCTTGATGATATTGGAGTAGAGTGCAAGGTGGGTAACTTCGTCTCTTTGGATGAAGCGTATCATCTGTGCCGAGCCGAGCATCTTTCCGCTGCGTGCCAGTGCATACATCGCCGAAAAGCCGCTGTAGAAATATATCCCCTCGAGACACTGGTTTGCGACCAGCATGTAGAGTTTCGCTTCGTCGTCGTCTTGTGCCTTTTCACCAAACTCTTCGTATACATCGCCGATGAAGGAGTTTTTGCGAAGAAGTTCTCGATCGCTTTTCCACATATCGTATATTTCGTCCGTATTGATCGAAATGCTGTCGACCATAACGGCATAGCTTTGCGAGTGAAGCGCCTCCTCGAAGGCCTGGCGCACAAGACACATATTCACTTCCGGTGCCGTTATCCACGGGTTGACATTGTCAACCGTGTTGTTGGTCTGTATCGAATCCATGAATATGAGCTGTGCGAGTACCTTGTCGTACATTCTTCTTTCGGCGGGAAGGAGGTGCTTGTAGTCTCTGGCATCCTCTGTGAGATCTACCTCTTTGGGAAACCATGTATTGGCCATCATCACTTCCCAAAGATTGTAGGCCCACTCGTAGCTGCATCGGTTGAGATTTATGATGCCGGCGGTACAGCCGTTTATTATAGAGGTGGTCGAACGTGTAGTGTCACATTCGGTGCTGTAGAGCTTTTTTTTCATAGCTTTTGATACCTCTTTGCAAGATTTTCAGAGTCGGATATAGATTCTAACTAAAAGTAGTTTAATGAAAGGTGAAAAGTAGATATATAAGAAAATATAATCGAAGAAGAGGCGGGGGCCGCCTTTGTTACTGGCACCCCATGCACTCCATACTGCGGTCTGCGACCTCCTCTTCCATCTGCGGCGACTGGCTTCTTAGATAGTAGGTGGATTTTATACCGAGCCTCCACGCTTCAGTGTAGATTTCGTGCAGATATCGTCCGCTCGCTTTATCCAGCGACATGAAGATATTGAGACTCTGACCCTGGTCTATCCACTTCTGGCGGACCGCCGCAGCGCGTACAAGCACTTTCTGATCGAGTTCGAATGCCGGCGTGTAGTACTCCCAGGTGTCGGGGCTCAGATTCGGCACTACGACCGGTATAAGGCCGCTTAGATTCTCTTCGAACCATTTGCGCTTGTATACCGGCTCTATCGTCTGTGTAGTTCCTACCAGTATCGATATGGAGCTGGTCGGAGCGATCGCCATCAGATATCCGTTTCGCATTCCGTCCTCTTTGACCTTTTTGCGAAGCTCCTCCCAGTCGTATACATATCCAAAGAGTCCTCCCCTGTCCGTCAGTGCGACGGCGTTTGGATTGGCGTTGTCGATCGGAAGTATTCCCCTGCTCCATTTCGACCCTTCAAAGTCCGGATATGAGCCCTTTTCGATAGCCAGGTTCGACGATGCCCTGATAGCGTTGTAGCTTATCATCTCCATCACTTCGTCGATTGTGTTCAAGTGTTCACTGCTGCCCCACTTCAGCTGCTTTTCCGCTACCATCTGCGCCTCTCCCATCACGCCAAGACCTATGGACCTGGAGCGCTCGTTGGTTTTTTTTACCTTCTCGAGCGGGTAGAAGTTCAGATCAATGACATTGTCGAGCATTCTTACCGCGATCGGAACGACACGCTCTATATCCTCTTTCGTGTTGATCTTCGACAGATTTATACTCGCCAGGTTGCAGACCGCACTCTTGCCGTCCTCTCCAACCTTTTCTACGATGTATATATCCTTTCCGTCTATCGAGTCGAGGGCAGTGACCTTTTTAGCCTTTTTGGTGATGCCGCTATCTACCGTAACATCATCTTCCTCTTCGTATATCGCGACCGATCCGTCTGTAAATTTTACCTGTACCCTGTAGTGGTTGGGTTCAGTGTTCTGGAATATCTCGGTACACAGATTGGAGCTTCTGATAATTCCGGCATGATCGTTCGGGTTGACTCTGTTTGCGGTATCTTTGAAGCATAGAAAAGGGTTGCCCACTTCAAAATAGCTCATCAAAATCTTTTTCCAGAGCTCTTTTGCCTTGACGCGCTCTTTCAGGATATTCGGATCATTCTCGTACTCGATGTAGCGCTTTTCGAACTCTTCACCGTGCAAATCCGTAAGATCGGAAGTTTCGTACGGATCAAAAAGTGTCCAAACTTCGTCTTTTTCGACCCGTTTCATAAAGAGATCGTTTATCCATAGAGCGGGAAAGAGGTCGTGTGCTCTTCTTCTCTCTTCTCCGGAATTTTTCTTGAGATCTATGAAGTCCCACACATCTATATGCCACGGTTCTATATAGACGGCGATCGCACCTTTTCTCGTTCCAAGCTGATCTACGGCGATAGCAATGTCGTTTGTTATCTTCAAGAAGGGTACTATGCCGCCGGCAGCATTTTTATGGCTGTCGATATAGCTTCCCATGCCGCGCACCTTGCTCCAGTCCCAGCCTATGCCGCCGCCGAACTTGCTAAGTAGTGCCATCTCTTTGTAGGCATCGAATATTCCCTCTATCTTGTCGGGAGTGCTGCCTATGTAGCATGATGAGAGCTGGTGTCTTGGCGTCCTTGCGTTTGAAAGGGTGGGTGTGGCTACCATGACTTCGAATTTGCTGATGACGTCGTAGAACTTCTTCGCCCACTCCTGACAGTTGAGCTCGTTTTGTGCCAAAAACATAGCGACCGCCATAAAAAGATGTTGCGGCAGCTCTATAGGATTGTTGTTGCGGTCCTTGAGGAGGTATCTGTCGTATAGAGTGCGTATACCCAGATATGTAAACTGAAGGTCACGTTCCGGCTTGATGTATTCGTTCAGGTCGTCGAGGTCGTACTTCTCTTTAAGTCCCAGTACGATACGACCTTCTTCTTCACCCTTTTTGAAGTACTCTCTCAGGTGGCAGTAGCCTGTAAAGCCGTTGACTTTGTGATAGAGATCGTACAGAAAGAGTCGGGCCGCCACGAATGTCCAGTTCGGCCGGTCAATATCTATTTTGTCAACGGCTGTCTTGATGAGAGTCTGCTGTATCTCTTCCGTTGTGATCTTGTCTCTGAACTGGATCTTGGCGTCAACCTCGAGTTCACTCTGGCTTATCCCGTCCAGCCCCTCTACCGCAGCGGAGGTGTACTTCTGGATCTTGGTTATGTCGAGAGGTTCCGCACGTCCGTTTCGTTTAATAACTGTCAATACGCCAAGTGACATAAATATCCTCCCCTTCTATTTCAGTTGTCAAATACGCGGGCAAATATGCGATCGACGTTTTTGGTGTAGTATCCGTAGTCGAAACAGTCTCGGATCTCCTCTTCACTTAGTTTGCCGCGCAGTTCCTCGTCGGCGAGCAGATACTGAAGGTAGAGACTCTCGCCCTTGTCATTAAGCGCCGGCTTCCCTTTTTGCAGATCTTCCCAGACTTTCATCGCGTTGCGCTGTACGATTTTGTAGGCGTCTTCACGAGTGACTCCCCTCTTGGGAAGCTCCAGAAGCACCCTTTGAGAAAAGACAAGACCACCTGTAAGGTTGAGGTTTTTCATCATGTTTTCCGGATATACAACGAGCTTTTCAAGCATTCCGTCGAGCCTCATCAGCATAAAGTCGGCCGTAATGAATCCGTCAGGCAGTATGAAGCGCTCTACCGAGCTGTGGCTGATATCCCTTTCATGCCAAAGTGCGACATTTTCCATAGCCGGCATACAGTAGCTTCTAACCATTCTCGCGAGTCCTGTCAGGTTCTCGCTAAGCACCGGATTTCTTTTATGCGGCATTGCGGAGCTTCCTTTCTGCCCCTTGTGGAAATACTCTTCGCATTCATAAACCTCTGTCCGCTGAAAGTGCCTAATGTTGACAGCGATCTTTTCAACGGTAGATGCGAGAAGTGCCAGTGCGCTCAT
>JAMONQ010000036.1 GCA_027065635.1 Campylobacterales bacterium
ATCGCATAGAACTGCTCTTCAAACTTCTCCTCCTCTTCGGCATTCTTTGCGTGCTCCATATCCGAGCGGCGCAGAAGCTTTTGGTTGTCAAGCCGTACAAGGAAAGGCAGATCGGTAAAGATCTTCATAAATCCCGGCTTGTAGAGCTTTTCGTTCAGGATGACATTGATCACGCTCATGGCCAGAATATTGTCGCTACCCGCTTTGACCGGAATCCAAAGGTCTGCCGATTTTGCTGAAGCGTTGAATTCCGGGGTGATTATGATCACCTTCGCACCGTTATATTTGCCTTCCCAGACGAAGTGAGCGTCCGGAATCCTTGAAACGGAAGGGTTTCCTCCCCAGAAAACCGACGTATCTACGTTATACATAAAGTCGTAGGTTCCGCCGACGTTACCTTCTCCGTACGCTATAGCCGCACCCGAAAACATATCCCCAAGGTAGGAGGCGGGATATATTCTCACCGCACCGAGCTGGGTTGAAAAGCGAAGCGGCGCACCTCGTCTTCCCTCGGTAAGAAGCCCTGTACCGGCATGGACCATAAGTTTGTCGGGCCCGCGATCCGGATCGGTCATGACATCGAAGATCTTCTCCGCAACCTCCGTAGCCGCTTCATCCCAGCTGATTCGCTTCCACTTTCCTTCTCCACGTTCGCCTACACGCTTCATCGGATAGAGAATACGATCCTTTTCATACATGATCTGCGAGTGCTGTACCCCTTTGTTGCATCCTCTGGGGTTGAAGTCCGGAATCTTGGCGTTTATGGAGGGATAGCGAGCCGACTGATTCTCCCTGGTCACTACACCGTTGTGAGACCAGACCTCCCATGCACAGTTACCCTGGCAGTTGACACAGTGATATGCAAACCCTGTCTCCTCCTTTTTGCCGCGGGTAAAGTCGAACTCGTTTCTATACATCTCTTCGGTATATGTGGTATTTGGATAACCCTCTTTGCCGTTCTCCACCTTCATAACACCGGTTTTTGCGAACAGACTCCCTTGCGAAGCCACCAAAGCGGCCGTCACGCCCGAAAACTTCAGAAAATCTCTTCGTTTCATATTTTGCGTCATATTTTTCTCCCTTAGCGTCGAATCGGCAGATTCATATTGTTGCCCCAGGTGTCCCATGCCCCGGTATAGACTTTTACATTTTCATATCCAAGCATCTGCAGTGCGGTGACGATATCCGAACCTCGGCCTGCACCGACCTGACAATATGCGTATATCGTCTTGTCCTTGGTTATGCCGTACTTCTTGAAAGTCTCCTCGAGTTCAGGTAGCGGCCTGAAGCTCTTCTTTCTGTCGAAGTCGGTGATCTTTTTCCACTCGATGAAAGTGGATCCCGGAATATGCCCGCCGCGGGCCACATTGTCCATTTTCCTTTCACCGATTATCTCGATCATGCTTCTTGAATCGACGATGACATATTTACTGTTTTTGCCGTTTTTCAGAATATCCTGCATCGCTTCATACACCTCTTTTGTACCGACTATCGCACTTGTGTCTATATCACTCTTTGTGATCTTGTAGTGGGTGTGTTTGAAGTGTTTCTCTTTTCCTCTTTGCACCAGAAGCTTCTTCTCCACCTGCTTCATCTGTGCCGTGATCTCTTTCTGCTTGGCCTTCATTTCGGCCATTTTGGCTTTGTCACCCTTTTTCTTGGCCTTTCTGTAAGCTTTTTTGATTGCACGCTTTTTCGCTTTCAACTCGTCGTAAATCTTCTGGTTGGGATCAAGAGCCTTGATGCCGTCCTGACCGCCGTCAAGAATATATACCTTCTTGTGACCGTAAGATTTGAAGAAGCTGTAAACTCCCGTAGCATTTGGGCCTCTCCAGTTGTCGTAAGCGATAATCGTATCGCTCTTTTTGATACCCTTGCTGCTTATATAGTGTTCGGCATGCTCAGGACACTGATAGAGCGGCTCACACTCGAGATTCCCCATCAGGTCCGCATGATGAAGGTGGTGTGCATACATGTTTCTCGACCCCTTTATATGCCCTCCTTCAAATGCCGTTTCACTATCTCCGCTTACAAATACGTAACCGGGCTTCCCGATCAGCTTGATGGCCTCTTCGGGCTGTATCGTAATCTTCTCTGCAGCCGGCATTACCGTCGCACAGAAGATGCCCGCAAAGCAAAGCGCCCTAAACCACTGCTTCATCACAACTCCTTATATGTTGATTCAAAGTGCCTAATGCACCGATTCTTCGGTATCACCCGATAACAATTCATTATAGAAACTAATTTCTTAAGCCGGCTTGAAAAGCTATGAAACAGACTCTTTACAGCCCGATCAATCGACTTTGCCTCAACTATATCGACCTATATCCAGTTCTCATGAAGAGCTTTGGCAGTTAAACTGATCAAGAGCGACAAAACCGCTCTCTATCCGGCCCGGATCTTTTTACGGCCGACGGCATACGGGAGCTATGTTGACTCCACCTATCCTTTTTGCTACCATAATTTCAGTTTCGGTAGCTTGCACTGCTTTACAAATGCAGGCTTCGGTTTCAATCCCTCGATGAAAGTACTATAGATTATGGATAGAGAGAGCGCACTGGAAGAGTTGAAAAACAGGGATCTTCCGATAGAGCGGGTAAAAGAGATTTTTGACAATTTCGAAAATGACCTGGAGATTGTAGGGCAGGTGGCGATGAACTTGAGTCTGAAAACATCCGTCTACGATCCCGACAAAGGTAAAAGTGCCGTTATGGAGGAGCTGCTGATAAGGCTTAGCGAATCGGAAGATATGGGAAGTCGCTGGGCGGTCGCGAAAAACCCGCATACTCCGGCGCATATTCTGCAAAAACTTGCAAAAGATGAAATAAACCTCGTAAGAGCGCTGGCGGCGACAAACCCGAACACTCCGACAGAAACTCTCCAAAAACTCTTCAGTGACGAGAAGATCGTAAGAGACGGACTTTCGGGCAACCCTTCGACTCCTGCGAAGATATTGGCCGTACTGGCGGACGATTCCGACAAAATGGTACGCATGAGAGTGGCAGAAAATCATTCCACACCGGAAGATGTTCTGCGAAAACTTGCGAAAGATAGCGATACAAACGTCGCCAAAGCCGCAGAGTTCAATTTAGGGCAAAGAGGTGAAAAGTGAAACACGAAAAAGATATTCTGCCTCCGGCTTACGAGGGTGTTGAGAATCATCTTCTGGCACTCTTCTACTCTGGAGTATATATTACAAACGCCGAAATGGTAAAGGTCGGAAAAAGCCTTGGTCTCGATCTACCGATGAAAGACCGCACGGCTCTTTTGAAGCATATAATGCGCTATGCGCACGATAACGATCTGAAACCGCAGATGCTTCTGGGCTTCATCGGCGTAATAAAAAGCCGCATAGAGAGCTACGAAATGCTTGCAAAAGAGTTCCCGCAAGCCAAAAATGTGATTGCCGGCTGGATCCAAAAAGCCAGATCCACCGTTTTGCTTCTGCAAAGAGAGATGAGGATCAACCCCTATGAGTAGAGAAGATATTCTGAAAGAGCTTTCCAAAGTCAAATACCCCGGTCTGGACAAATCTATTCTTCAAATGAAGGTCGTAGACGATATTGCAGTAGACAAAAAAGGGAGCGTCACAATAACGCTTTCTATGCAAAATGACGAAGCATACACACTTTTGGAGGCGCAGCTGCGAGATCTTTTTGGCGATAGCGTAAAAATCGAACGCAAAGCGGCTTCGAAAAAGAGTATCAATTACGGAAACACTGCAAACCCGAACAACAGAGCACCTTATGCGAAAAAGGTTTTGGCCGTCACAAGCGGCAAAGGAGGTGTAGGAAAGAGTACGGTTTCAGTCAATCTTGCAGTGACTCTCGCTCAA
>JAMONQ010000037.1 GCA_027065635.1 Campylobacterales bacterium
GAACAGTGCCCTGAAACAGAACAAGGAGGCGGTACGCAGAACACTTTCAACTCTTCTTTCAGCTGAAAAACTGGCGCCCTATCTGGTCGACAGACAGATACATTATGTAAACGAGGAGGAGGCGCTTCTTGTAAGAGGCGGATTCAACCAGGCGCTAAAAGGCTCCATAATAGGGCGCACTTCGGCAGGCTTTTTCTATGTGCTGCCCGATGCGGTACGCAAGCTCAAGGAGAAGGAGTCCGGAATCGTCAGCCGTCTCGAAGAGCTCTACTATGAAATAGCCGAAAGTATCGGCAATACGATGGCGGAGTGGCTGAAATTCTTCAGGTTTCTCGATAGTGCGTTCGATCGGTTCGATCACTATCAGGCAAGAGTGAATATGGCGCGAATGGAGAATCTGGCATTCGTTCTTCCGCAGCGAAACGACAGGATCAGGCTGGTAGAGTTCGCTCATCCGGCTCTATCGCGTCCAAAGCCGATAGATATCGATTTTGACAAGCCCGTTTTGATGATTACCGGTGTCAATGCCGGCGGAAAGACCATGCTTTTGAAATCTATCCTCGCTTCCGCATGGCTGGCGAAACATCTTTTGCCGATGCGCTGCAATCCTCATAAAACGGAGATCGGAAGTTTCAGGCAGATAGAGGCGATCATAGAAGATCCGCAGAGCGTCAAAAACGACATCTCCACCTTTGCCGGACGTATGCGGCAGTTTTCGCGTCTATTTGGCCAAAACGGTGTGCTGGTAGGAGTCGACGAGATAGAGCTCGGTACAGACAGTGACGAAGCCGCCTCTCTTTTTAAAGTGATGATCGAAGAGCTTGTCAAAAGGAAGATCAAGATCGTCATCACTACCCATCACAAGCGTCTTGCGGCGATGATGGCCCACGATGAACGGGTCGAGCTTGTGGCGGCTTTGTATGATGAGAAAAAGAGAGTGCCGACCTATACGTTTTTGCAGGGAATTATCGGCAAGAGTTACGCATTCGAGACGGCGGAAAGATACGGTGTGCCGAAAAATATAGTAAAACTGGCCAGAGTGGAGTATGGAGAGGATAAAGAGAGGCTGAACGAACTGATAGAGCGTTCAAGCAGACTCGAAAAGGAGCTTCGTCAAAAAAGCGAGGAGCTCGAGCGTAAAATCGAAGACGCCGAGCGTGAAAAGCTCAGATATAAAGAGATTGCTGACAGGATGGAGTCGGAGCTTTATGCAAAAAAACGTGAGCTTGAAAAGATATATAACGAAGCGACGAAAGAGGCGAGAGAGGCTCTTAGGCTCAAAGATGAAAGAGCTGTTCACAGACAGCTTGGAAAGGCTCATAAAACGGTGAGCAAGGCCAGGATCGAAGTGCCAAAAAGAGAGTTGAAGTTTAAAGTGGGAGACGTTGTCAAATATAGAAAAAATCGCGGTACCATTATCGCTCTCAAGTCAAAAGAGGCAACAGTTGAGATCGACGGAATAAAGCTTCGTGTTCCGCTTGGCGAACTGAAACGTTCAGGCAATCTGCCGGCTTCAAACAAGCCCGCTACTTCTGTTTCTTTGGAGCGAAAGGAGGCGACTGCCGGTGTCAAACTCGATCTTCACGGTCTGCGCAGCGACGAAGCTATCGAGAAGCTGGACAAGTTTCTATCCGACGCTCTGCTCGCCGGTTTCGATGAGGTACTGATCTACCACGGCATAGGTACAGGAAAGCTCGCGCATGCCGTGCGCACCTTTTTGAAATCTCACCCCAGTGTGAAGGGATTTGATGACGCTCCGCAGCACATGGGGGGCTTCGGAGCTACGATAGTCACTCTCTGATTTTCTTTTTCACTCCGCTTCGTGTATAATTTATATGAATATCTTACTGGAGCGGAACTATGGAAAAGATACACAACCTTGCCATCATCGGTGCCGGACCTGCAGGAATCGCAACGGCGGTAGAGAGCTATATACTTGGTATAAGGGATATTGTGGTTTTGGAGAAAGATCAAAACCATAACGCTACGATACGAAAGTACTACAAAGACAACAAACGTGTCGACAAGGACTGGAAAGGGCAGAAGGTCGAGCTTGACGGGAACATCTACTTCATGGACGGTACGAAGGAGAGTACACTCGATTTTTTCGACGAGATCATCGCGCACCACTCCGTGGAGTTGCGTACCCATACAGAGGTTCAAAAAATTGTCAAAAATGGCGATATTTTCGATGTAATGATACCGGGCGGCAGTGTTAAGGCCAGGTATGTGGTGGTCACTATCGGAAGAATGGGCAAACCGAACAAGCCCGACTACAAGATTCCGCCCTCTATAAAAAAGAGAGTCAACTACACTCTCGACGAGTGTAGCGAAGGTGAGAAGGTGCTTGTCGTCGGAGGCGGAGACTCGGCTGTTGAGTACGCTGTGGATCTGGCCGAAAGGAACAGTGTCACGATTTGTTACCGCCGTGAAACGTTCAGGCGTGCGAATCCTACAAATCAGACAGCCATAGCGAACGCGATAGCGCACGGTGAGGTAAAGCCCTATCTTGGAGTCAATATCGAGAGGCTCGAAGATGACGACGGCAAAGTACGGGTGATATTCGCAGAAAGAGATCCGGAGACGTTCGATAGGGTGATCTACGCCATAGGAGGCACGACACCAAGCGCCTTTTTGCAAGGATCCGGTATACGCGTAGAGGATGGAAAGCCAGTCTATGACGAAAACTATATGACCGACGTGGAGGGACTCTATGTGGCCGGGGATATTACGCAGGAGTCCGGCGGATCGATAGCTTTGGGACTGAATCACGGATATGCTATAGCAAACCATATCAGGAAGCGAATGAAAGGATCAAAGGGGTGCAAAGAGTCGTTGGCGGAGTGATTTTATAACGATGCTAAGGAGAGTGAAAAGGCTGGTTCGGCGGTTTCTCGGGGATCGAAAAGCACCAAAAAGTGTAAGAGACCGGTTTTTAAGAGAGCAGCTTTTTGTAATGCTTTGCAAAAAGGCTCCGGTTACGATGGGTGCTATACTCTCCCTTGCAAGCGTGATTTTTTTACTTTATTATCAGCTGGTCAATCCCTATATCATTGGAGTATGGTACCTTCTTGTTTCGTCGCTTGGGATCATGCGCCTTTACAAGACCATAAAAGGGTGTCCTGACGCGCAAAAGAGTATCGATGCCCGTTACGACTCGTTTCGTAAAGAGGCGGTTTTCATGGCGCTGCTTTGGGGATTTGCCGCGTTTGCCTTTTTCCCGCCCGGAGATACTCTTTATGGGATGCTGCTTCTCTTTTTTATCATGATGATCGCATCCGCAAGTGCCGTAAACCTCTCTATCGACAGATCTATAGCACTGATCTATGTATACTTTTTGCTGATACCCCTTTCGATTAGACTCTTTATTGAAGGCGGTCCCCTCTATATGGGGCTCGCTTTTGCAATACTGGTGTATGGAGCTATTATTGTTATGAGTATCAGGCAAATAGGAGCCGTATTGCAAAAGGGAGCGAGGCAGCATGGACGCATCGGTGAACTTCAAAACAGGTTGTCGATGCTTCTGGAACAGACTCCGGCTGGAATATTCTCCTATGACAGGGATTTGAAAATTGTAGAGTGTAATCGCGTATTTACCCAAATCCTGGGTGTCCCGAAAGATCGACTGATAGGCCTCGATCTGAACGACATGCAAGATGGCGAACTGAAAGAGACACTTAGGCGTGTTTTGGATAGAAAGTGCACCGCCAGATACGAGGGGCCATACAAGAGTATGATAAGCAAAAAGGAGATATGGATCAGTGTAACGGTGGCACCGCTTGTGGGTAGT
>JAMONQ010000038.1 GCA_027065635.1 Campylobacterales bacterium
CTAAAACGCATACCCCACTCCAAAGTACGCCGTCGAGGCGCTCATCTTCATATCGTTTTTGGCAAACGTGATGCCCGCTCCGCTGGTGTCGATGGCGACATCCTTGTACTCCCAGTGGGTGTAGCGGTATCCCAGCGTGGCGTAGAGGCGGGGGCTGAGGGTGAACCATCCGAAGGACTTGTCATAAGAGAGCGGCTGAAAGCGGATGCCCATGTCGAGCTCATCAAACCTACCGTTTACCGAAATATCGGTGCCGGCGTAGTCGTTTTCGATCGTGCCGGTCTGGTAGGCGATCGTGGCCGATCCGTAGAGGCTGAAGTACTCCCCCAAGGATTTGCGAAACGTAAAAGATGGGCCGATGCGGTAGGTGAGGATCTTCGTTTTGCTTTTCTCGAAGGCGTCGGCGATCACGTCGGTGTCGTTGGTGGTGTTGTCGGAGTCCTTTTCGCTGTCGATCCATGGGGCGGAGATCCCAAGCAGCAATCCGGCTCCAAAAAAGTCTCTCTCCGAAGTGTGCAACAGATCGTAGCCGATCACCCCCTGTGCGTCGAGTCCCTGGTAGCGGTAGCTCATTGCCGGTATGGCCACCGTAGATGTGGTACTGCCGAAAGGGTTGTCCGGCAGTAGCTGGGTCGTTCCGGTATCGAGAGTCTGCTGCGCCTGCAGCAGCCTGTCGGAGTCGTACCATGTGACATTGTAGCTGTAGTACCACCTCGAGGAGAAGAGGTTTTTGTGCTGCTGCACCAGCGAGTAGGCGCTGATGTCGGTATCTTTTTTGGAGCCAAGCCCCAAAAAGCCCCCTTCGAGCTCAAAGGTGCCGCTGGCGTAGCGCATCTCTCCGGCGCTGAGCAGTGAAGCGGCCAGAAGTGCGGAAATGGCGATCGTTCGCTTCAATTCGTATCCTTTTGCTGATATTTTCTACCTTGTAGATCGGCCCGAGAGGGGCAAAAGTTTACGATTTGGCTACCTCTGATCTATCGTAGCGACGGAGCTCTCTTGCAAACAGCCGGTCGTACCCGGGCCATTGTACATCAAAGCAAGATGTATTGGCAAACATCAGGATTTTTTCGGTACGATTCGAAAAAAAGGAGTACTTATGAGTAAACATTTACAAAAGATCAAGAAGATATTCTCCCACCCTCTTCCGGCTAATCTCGACGTAAAAAAGAGCCTCTCGGCGATCGAACACTACGGCGTACGGGTGGAGATCACCAAAAACCACCGGGCGAAGCTCTTTTACGAAGATAAAGAGGGGATTTTGCCTCTGCCTCACGGAGACCATTTTACAAAAGATGAAGTGGTGCAGTTGCGTCATATTCTGGAAGAGTTCGGACTCACACCCGAGAAGATCGAATCATAAAATAGAAAAAAAAGGCTCCGGCAAGATGCCGGGTGGCGCTTGATAAGCGTCGGCGGTTTAGGGGTGAGGTACTTTGAGCCTTGAGTTGAGCAGCCATCCTATGAGTGCCATAAGGGCAATGACGACAATACCCGAAAGCAGCCCGTAGATATAGCCGAGATATACCAGCCAAAGAAGGATCGCCCCCAGCGGAGTGGGGACACCTACAAAAAACTTCCCTACCTCCCCAGCTTCCGCGTCGATGTTGAACTGAATCAAACGTCTAAGACCGCTAATGACATAATAGACACTCACGCCGGCCGCAAGGTAGAACCAAGCATCTTGCAGGTGTGAATAGACAGCCTGAAAGATAAGAAAAACCGGAACCAGAACAAAAGAGAGAAAGTCGGCAAAAGAGTCGAGCTGGATACCGAACTCGTTGGAGAGTTTGAACTTTCTGGCGATCTTTCCATCGAAAATGTCGAAGGCACCGCCGATCCATGCCAGTATAATGGCGTAGAAAAAGTTGTTTTGGGTTATAAGATAGGTGGCGGCCAGACCGCAGGTTATATTCACCATTGTGAAGAGGTTTGCGAGATTGAAATGCGATTTGGACTCGAATAATATACGCAATCGGTCTCCTTTTGCTATAATTGCGCCACTATTTTACAAAAAGAAAGCTTCAAATGCCCGATATACTTGATTCCATTACCGCAATCCATTCACGCGAAGAGCGGTATGCCAAGCTCGAGCTGCTCTACAGATCGCAAAGCGAGAGAGAGAAGATCTTCGATGCGATCAGCAAAAGCCCAGTCCAAACCGACAGCAGAGTCGAAGTCGGCGAAACGAAGGAGAGTGAACAAAGGGGCATCATATTCCTGGAGTTTCACGACGACTACGACAAGGAGTCGGGAGAGCTTTTCGATATCGTGATCGCCAAACTCGGCATCGACCGCTGTGTGTGACTCCTACCAGTCCAGAAACAGAAAGAGCGACGACAAGAGGTAGTTTGCCGCGAAGATAGTCACCGCCGAATAGACAACGGCCCTCGTAGTCGCCAATCCTACTCCTCTGGCCCCTCCCCTGGCGATATAGCCGAGATAGGTTCCTATGGAGCTTACCAGAAACCCGAATACCAAAGCTTTCAATACCCCTGTTCCGA
Source organism: Campylobacterales bacterium (assembly GCA_027065635.1). GTDB lineage: Bacteria > Campylobacterota > Campylobacteria > Campylobacterales > Hydrogenimonadaceae > Hydrogenimonas. The sequence goes on from JAMONQ010000038.1 coordinate 2,502, forward strand.
TATCGGCAAACTCCAGATACTGCTGGATAGTGTTCTTGTAGGCTACAGGATTTACACCGAGCGCATAGGTCGAGATAAGATATGCACTCACATTGCCGATGAAATCGAAGGTTATGACCAGAAGAGGCAAAGAGACCGTAGTCGCGAGTATTCTTGGAATCACAAGATACTTTTTGGAATCTACCGCAAGAGTCTCTATGGCATCGATCTGCTCAGTTACACGCATAGTGCCCAGTTCGGCGGCCATGGCGCTTATAGCACGCGAGATAAGCATCAAAGCGGCAAAAACCGGCCCCAACTCTCTTGCGATGGATACAAAAATGGTATATCCCATAAAATTTTCCGCGCCAAAGCGGTGAAAACCGTGATATAACTGTATAGCCTCTACCATTCCTGTAAAAACGGCTGTAAGCAGTATCACCCCGAGTGTACCGATTCCGATACTCTCCATCTGCTGAAAAAACTCTCTGATTCTG
>JAMONQ010000039.1 GCA_027065635.1 Campylobacterales bacterium
GAAGTATAGAGGTATTAGCGAAACCTGAAACTCTATAAACCGTCCAAAACCGTTCATCAACTCGTAAAGATGGATAAAAGGTCTGCCGATCCATCCAAAGAAGTTTTCAATAAACGCCATTTCCGCTCTTTTTTTCTGCTATTTTATCCAAAAAAGAGAGTATGGCTGCTGAATATCGGAATATCGCTTTGGTATAATTGCGGCTAAACCATAAAAGAGTATAGGCCGATATAGGATTAGAGATTCCATAACGACGGCGGCAGCTATATATCGCTTTAGCCAGGGGTCGAATTATCTTTAGGAGAAGAGATGGCTGAAGAAGAGAAAGAAGAGAACAAAGAGAGCGGCGAAGAGAAAGAGAGCAAAAAAGGTGGCGGCGGCAATATTTTGCTGATCATCGTAGTCGTCTTGCTGGTACTGGTACTCGCCATAGGCGGTATCGTCGCATATCTGATGCTCTCATCGGACGATACCGAAGACGCTACGCAGGTCACACAGGAGAAGGTCGAGAAGAAAAAACGAAGAAGCAGAAGCGACGATATGACTGTAGGCCCCATGTATCCGCTCGACAAGTTCACGGTTAACCTGATGAGCGAAAACGGGCGCCGATATCTCGTGGTGAAGATGAACCTCGAAGAGGATTCGGAAGAGCTTACTCCGGAGCTTGACAAAAAGACTCCGCTCATAAGAGATATCGTAATCTCTGTTCTCTCGTCCAAAACCGTCGAAGAGATCACCACGGCAAAAGGGAAGTCGAAACTCAAGGACGAGATAATCGCACAGATCAACAAGCACCTCGAAGACGGGGAGATACGGCGTATATACTTTACGGAGTTTGTCATTCAATGATCGGAGTCGATATCGTATCGATAGAGAGGATCGAAAAGTCTCTTGAAAAACATGGAGAGAAGTTTCTTCTAAGATACCTCAGCCAAAAGGAGGCTTCACTGGTAAAAAGAGCCGAGACGGCAGCAGGCTTCTGGGCCGCCAAAGAGGCGGTCTCAAAAGCTCTTGGGACCGGAATCGGAGAAGAAGTGGGCTTCAAGGATATAATCCTTTCAAAAAACGAGAGAGGTTCGCCCTCCTTTACCCTCTCTCAACATCTCGTAAAAAGATATCAAATACGCTCCACCTCCCTATCTATCGCACATGACGGAGGATTTGCAATCGCGGTAGCGGCTATCGAATCATCCGCCTCCAACAAAGTGTAGCAGCTCTACTCTATCACCCTCTTTAGGAGAAAACTTCTGCCAGTTCTCCTTTTTTACGACCTCCATGTTTACGGCGGCCGCCATCACTTTGTCACCGACTTGAAGTTTCTCGATGATCTGTGCGAGAGTAGAACCCTCTTCAAAAGACTTCTCTTCTCCGTTGACAGTAATGTTCATCACTCTTTCTCCTTCTTTTCAAGCTCGTTAAGATAGAGTCCGCATACTCCGCGGGTATACGGCTTTAGATGTTCGGCCATTGCAAAATTCCCTTTGATATATGCGAGTTCGCACGCATTCACGCCGTTTAGGTTTTTCAGCTCCGGATCGGCCCCGTTTCTAAGCAGGAAGTCTACAATCTGGAAATCGTTGCTGTACGCCGCCTGCTGAAGGGGAGTGACTCCGGCATTGTTGGCGAGATTCGTATCGGCCTCATGTCTTATGAGTGACTCTACGATCTTCATCCTGTGCTGCGAAACCGCATAATGAAGCGGTGTATAGCCGTTATTGTCCTGAATATCCACATCGGCACCATGATCAAGAAGATAGTTTACCATCTCGAGACTTCTGACCTTGACCGCGATATGAAGCGGCGATATACCGGCTCTGGACTGTACATCCGGATCGCTCTCCTCTTTATCGAGAATACTCTTCATCTTCTCCATATCACCGCTATAGACGGCTTCGTGCAGCGGCTTCCAGCCGTTTACACTGTCGGCGCTCAAGAGAGTCGATAAAAATAGTGCAGCGAAAAAAACTATTATCTTCATACATTCATTCTAACCTATATTCTTGTGAAATTCAACAAGTTTAAAGCGCTCCCCCATAATTGTAGGATCGATTAAGGTTTTTATCTTGTTTATTTCACGAAGATACAAAGTCCGATCAGCACGTGCCGCAAGCTGCTCTATCAGATACGGCAAACCGTACTCGGTAAGGGCCCTGAGCTGGGTCTTGAATGCGGCTGTTTCGAAACCCGCTCCTTCAAACGCATCTATAACGTGCGAAAAGTTCACATCGTATGTGATATCGCTTTTGGCGTAAAGCGACTTTAGATCGATCCCCTCTTCAAATAGCGGAAACACCTCATGACCTTTGTATATACGAATCGAAAAGTCGTTTCTAACCTCTTTGTCACCATAGTCGAACGATACGAAGATTACTTTCTGCGCAGAGTCGTATACCGTTTGAGCAAACTCTTCATAGCCGCGTGCTACCTCCCCCTTGATCTGTCCGTAACGCTCGGCGATCTCAAGGACCCTGCTATCTTGAGCATCAAAGCCTATACTGTATCCGGACTCCTCCACAACGGCCGTTTTCCCTTTGAAGACCAGATCGCACGGGAAAGAGTCGAATATCTCGTTGGATACGATAAAGGCCTCGTTCGCACCGATCTGATCCGGACTGGAGTAGTGGTCGATCTTTATATCCTCTCCAAACCTCTTTTGGAAATACTCTTTTTGAATAAGCTGAAGAGGAAGATGTCTCTCCACTATTGAAAAGCTCATCGTCTCGAGGAGTTCCGGAGCTTCATGGGCGATCCACTCGATCATATCCCCGAGAAGATACCCCTGGTGGGCTCCGATCTCTACGAGCTCGGTTTCTGCGGAAAGCTTTTTGGATCTGATCAGAGAGATAAGATAGTGAGCTATCGTCGCACCGAAAAAACGGCTTGTACTTACCGCTGTATAGAAATCGCCCTCTTTGCCGATCGCTTTGAAAGCGGCATAGTATCCATCTGGCCCGTAAAGCCACCTGTACATAAATTCACTGAATGGAATCGTCATACATCTTCTCGTAAAGATCGAGTAGAGCAAGTTGCCGCTCTATATCGTAAATTTTTCTGTCCAGACGTCTTATATCCTTGGAGTTTTCCATGGTCTTCAAGTCATAAACGGTCATCTCTCCAGCCTCCACCTTCTCTTTTGTACTGCTTACCAGACTCGCATATAGCGCTTCGTCCTCCTTGGCCAGTGCCAACTTTTTATCTATCACCTCAAGTCTTTTGAGAATGGAGTCGTATAGGTTTTCCGCTTCGACTCTCCTGTCTTTCATATCCACCTTGGCCCTAAGATAGTCTGCCCTGGTCGACTCTATGGTATGGTATGAGGTTATATCGAGAGGTATCGATATTCTGAAACCGTAAGTATAGTACGACTTTGTCGCATTGGGATAGCTGCTAAGATAGATCGATCCGTTTTTGTAAGGCTTTATCCATGCACCCTGCAGCGACAATGCAGGCATATACCTGGTCCATGTCATTATATTGAAGTAGTTTTTCTGTAGCACCTGCTCGCTACCGAGAGCCATATCGATATTTCGCTCCAGAAACTTCCGCTTTTCGACAAGAGTAAACCTCGGAAGCTTTACGCTATCCGGATCCATATCGCTTAGATTGGCAAAACTGCGGTGCAGCTGCGCGAGACTCTCTTCGAGAGAAAAGAGCGTCATCGTATCGCGGTTTTTCTGCAATATCGCCTGATCCAGAAAGCTGCTGTCGATATCACCGCTTAGATACTGCTCTTTTTTACGCTCGATATCGATTCTGTCGTTCTCTATGAGCAGCTTCTGCTTTTTGATCTGGTATTCGCTCTTTTTTATATTGAACAAGGATGCAACCGCCTCTTTTATCATCGCTCTGCGCTGAGCTTCAATACTCAGCTCTCCGACCCGCCTTGAAGCTTTCGCATACTTGATCGCATACCATATTCCGCCGCTTTTGAAAATAGGCTGGTCCACCCGAACGGAAAGCGAGCGGCTTATTTGTGTACTATCGAACTGGTTGGAGTAGGAGTAGTCGTATCCTATCGAAACAGGGTTTATCCAGCTAAACTCCAGCTGGCCGCTGTCGGCACTGTTTTTTTCGAGCTGTAGATCAAAAGATTGCCTCTTTAGAGATGACAACAAAGAGTCATGCCCGCTTTCGGCACAAAGAGCCACGGACACTGCAAGACTACAAAGCAGCCAACGCACGTTCAAAGCGCTCGAAACCAAGCTCCATCTCCTCTTTGGTGATAGTCAATACCGGCAGAAAACGGACCGTATTTTTTCCAGCCTTCAGCACTACTACCCTTTCATCAAAAGCGGCGGATATTATCTCGCCGGCATCTTTTGTATCTTTGACCCGAAGCCCTCTCATGAAGCCTACACCGACCTCCTTTTCGAAAAGGTCATCGAACTTCGAAGCGATATCCTTGAGCCTTCTTTCAAACAGCAGAAGCATATGGTCGAGCTCTCCGCTCAGCTTATGCTCTTCGAGTATATCGAGCACTTCGAGCGCCGCCCTTGTAGAGAGGAAATTGCCTCCGAACGTGCTGCCGTGCTCCCCGGTTTTCAGTATCTCTTTGTGTGTCGTCATCACGGCACCTATGGGAACGCCTCCGCCGAGTCCCTTGGCAAGAGTGATTATATCCGGGGTGATCCCGTAGAGATTGCTTGCCAAAACCTCTCCCGTACGATAGATACCGGTTTGAACCTCATCCACTATAAGAAGAATGTCGCGGCTTTTCAACTCCTTCGAGAGTCTTTGCATCGCGTCCCGATCCATCGGCTCGACACCGCCCTCTCCTTGCACCAGCTCCACCATCACCGCAACGGTATGATCGTCTATGAGATCGTATACATGCTCAATATCTCGGGCGTAGACAAAGCCGTCCGGATAGGGGCCGAAATAGTTGTGCATAGACTCCTGTCCGGTAGCTTTCAGCGCAGTGATGGTCCTGCCGTGAAACGAATGCTCGAGCGTTATGATCTTGTATCGTTTCACCTCCCCTTCCACTTCGCCGTACTTTCTGGCCATCTTTATTGCACCTTCGTTCGCCTCTGCGCCGCTGTTGGCGAAAAAGGTACGCACATCATACCCGCTGAGCTCTGCGAGACGCTTCGCAAGAAGCGCCTGGGTATCGATCAGATAGAGATTGGATACATGAATGAGCTTTTTGGCCTGATCGCAAAGAGCGTCCGCGAGCCTGGGATTCGCATGCCCTACGCTGCATACGGCTATACCGCTCCCAAAATCGACATAATCCCTGCCATTTTCATCGTAGAGAATGGAGTTTTCTCCCTTTACGAAACGGACATAGTTCCTGGCATAGGTCTGGAGCACATACTCCTTGTCTATCTCTGCAAAATTCATCTAAATCCTTTCCACTTTCACTTTGACCTCCTGATAGCATGCACTCTTACCCATCAAACTCTTCATAGGCGGTGTCAGACGGTTTACGCCGGGAGTTCCGGCATATATGAGCACACAGTCTCTTCTTACATCTTCACTGACGCTAACCGGTAGCTTCACATCACCGTACTCGGAGACTATACGCACCGTCTCACCATCTTCAAATCCGAAGCAAGGGTGCAAAACGACTCTGTGTTCACGCCTGAACTGGCTGTTTAGGGAGTGGGGACTCTTCGGAGTTATAAGCCAAAGTCCCTCCTCCTCGTCGTCGAAGTCATCCTCGAACTCTTCCAAAAATTCGTAGTTACCGCTATCTGTCGCAAACTCTTCGGCATAGGGATGCTCTTCATATGCGGGAGATTTGTAAAACTCTCCATCTTTCCTGCACTGATCGAGTATATAGTCTATATAGTAACGCTCCTCTTCGAGCCCCTCAAGCCCCAACGCATCGAAAAGATATTTCGAAAATTCATACTCGCTGATTCCGATATCCGTATCGACTATTTTCGGCATAGGCTGAACATAAGGATGTCCGTAGCTCAGGCGAACGTCATCCTTCTCGAGAAAGTTTTTGGCGGGAATGACAATTTTCGCAGCTTCGCTCGTCTCGTTTTCATAAAGCCCGAAGTAGATCAGATTTTCTACCTTTCGTATCTCCTCTTCTACCTTGAGAAGTCCGGGCATCTGGGCAAGAGGATTCGCTCCCTGTACCAGTACGGTTTTAAAGCGTCCAAAAGGCGCTACAGGCTTGGCACACTTTTTTGGGGAGTAGTTGAACGGAAGTTTGAATCCTGCAGTGGAGTCGGCAAGAAAGCTGACACCGCATCCGGGCTTGCCGAAAAAGCCGAGCACTGCCGCCAGACCGTCTATGGCTTGAAGCACCTGATCGCCTATGGAGTACTTCTGAACGCCGGTTCCTACCAGAAACACGGTCTTTTTGTTCTGCATCTGATATAGAAGATCGCCAAGATCATCCAGCTCTATACCGCACTTTTCAAGCGAAGTTTTGACCCTGAAGGTACGCAAAAAGTCGTAATACCAGTCGGCATCTTCACACCTCTGCTCCATGAAGTCATTGTCCTCCATATCCTCCATGAACATGAAACGTGCAAGCATTACAGCCAGATAGAAGTCACTGCGAGGTCGTATCTGCAAGAAAAGGTCGGCCTCTTTTGCCATTTTCGTTCTGACAGGGTCGATGACGATCAACGTTTTGTCTTTCAAGAGATTTTTCATATGCGGATTTGTGACGGTGACATTTCTGCCCCAAACCACAATGGCGTCAGCCTTCTCTATCGACTCCGGAGGAAGAGCGAGCGATATACCGCGTCCTGCCTCGATACCGCTTTGACCGGAGCCGTCACACAATGAGCCTTCTGTCGTCCACCCGCCCCACGCTGCCGTAAAATGCTCCGTCACCTGCTGCATGATACCGAGATTTCCGCTGCCGCGATAGAGCAGAAACTCCTCTTTCGCATCCTTGATCGCTTCCGCCGCGGCTTCGAGAGCCTCTTGCATCGAGACTTCCGTACCGTCTATTTTTGGTACTTCTATTCTTTCTGCCTCCTTGAAGTGCCTGTTCAGGTGCGAACAGAGCGCTCCTCTGGTAAAAGGGTGGCTCTCGAGTCCGGTCATTTTCAGAGTATCCGGATCTACAACTACGGCACAAGCATCATAACAGTCGAGCGGGCAAGCAGTCACTTTCATTTCAACTCCACCTTTACAAGTCTTGAAAAGAGGCCTTTTGGGCTATCTATAACGATCTCGGCCCTGTAGGAAGATATGTGAACGGTATCGGCGACTTTAATCACTTTCGAAAACTTCAAATCGGTAACTTTTCCGTCAAGATATATCCTCTTGCTATCCATATTTTCCACTTCGTCGGCATCTAGAAAGAGTGTGAGTTTCCCTTTTTTTGTATCCATGGCAGTCAGAAGCAGAGTTCCAGGGTTTACATAGTCATCCATACGTACGGCGACTCTGTAGATATAGAGGCCTTCGGCACTTACAGACTTTTTCTCTATCCTGTCTTGAAGCTGCAGTAACTGATATTTCGTATCTGCGATCTGCCTTTTCAGGGTCGCTCTCTTCTCCTTCAGACTCAACAGTTGGTTCCTCGATGCGGCCATTGCGGCGAAGACCCTGTCTTTTTCCGTCTTCGATTTCGTTTTGAGGTCCTTTATGCGCATATAGTACGCTTCATCGCGCTCATAAACTCTCTCCTGGTTCTCTATCATCTCTTCCGTAAGAGCAAGGGTCTCTTCCAGAACTTCAAGAGTCGTCGCAAGAGCTCTTTTCTGCTCTTTGTCAACAATATCGTCTATCCTGACGACAGGAGCGGATGTACCGATGCGCCCCTCTTTCGAGAGGTCGGCAAAAACAACCTTCCCGCTTACGGCGGATTTTATCTGATATGTTTCGACAGGCTCGAGCTTTGCATAGTGTACCTGTGCAAATAGCGCTGCATGCAGAATCGAAATAGCCAAAAAGAAGCGTTTCATCACTCTCCCGTTTAGATTCAGTTGGGTGCTATTGTACAACGACTCACTTAAGATTGCGCTTTGAATCTTCTTCATACACGGCGCTGTCAATGCAACAGAAAGCATGACAAAAGAGTTCAAGGAAGCGGTGTACGAATATACGGCAGAGGTTCAGCTTGAAGCGATCGATCAATGGGAGGGGTGGTTTATAAAGAGTTTCAGAAGGACTCCATGCCCCGACAAGGACATGGAGCTAATAAGTCGGTTATTTCAGAATAACGCGTGCGTTTACCGGCTGTACCGGGCGATTGTTGGGATGTTTCATAACTTCGGCAAATTTTTTGACCTGCTCTTTGCTTACAGTTACAGGCTCTTTCATGACAAACCATCGAACACCTTCGGAGCATGGAGGCGTAGTGAGTGAACCGTTGAATCTGTAATACTCTTTGTTTTCAGGAAGAAGGTTTTTGACATCCTCGGCAGAGAGAGTGATCTTTTCGATATCGTTTGCGTGCTCAGGCATCTCGTCCCATACTTTTTTAAGAACCTTGTTCTCCTCACCATACTGGAACATCACACCGATTACCGCAAGATTTCCGTTGGCGTCTGCATGAACAAAGTGCGCTTCGAGAGGGAAATATTTTCCGTCGATAGTGTTTTCACTTGGTGTGTGGAAGTGGAACTGCTTGAGTTCGAACGTCGTACCGTCAACTGTAATGCTGCTTCCGGGAACAATGTTTACCTGTACTGTATGTCCGTTGTTGAGCTCCTCTTTGGAAGCGGACTTGTAGTCTATACCTATAGCAGGCAGGTTTGTATCGAATGCGTTGGCTGTTTCGATATTTATCGGAGACTGGTTTTTACCGAGTTTACACATGATATATTTATCGGAAAGATCGCCCCAGTGCTCGGGACCTTCATGCCCGCTATATCCCCAGTGAGCTCCGTGACCTCCTGCCATCAAAACCGAAGCTGTTGCCGCTCCAAGAAACAATGAAGTGATTTTTTTCATCGTTACCCCTTTCTGTCATTTATTTTTTTGAAGGAGTATTATACATAACATTTTATGAAAATTGGATGAATTTTTTAAATGAATATTCTAAATATTAATGAAGAAGGCACGGCTGTAAGCCGGGTTATGTCGAGGATGCTTATTTATCTAGACGTCATGTCGCCGTGACGTTCGAGCGAAGAGCGAAAATGTGAAGCTTATACCATACTCTTCTTGCTGCGGGTTGGGTTTACATAGCCGCCAGGATTGCTCCAGGCGCTGGTGGGCTCTTACCCCGCCGTTTCACCCTTACCCGTCCCTATTTTCGGCTAATTGACTATCCGGTCAGAAGAGAAAACTTGCTCAACTTCACCTTTTAGTCGAGTTTGCTGATAATAGGGACGGGCGGTCTGCTTTCTGTTGCACTGTCCCTCACCTTGCGGTGGCCGTCCGTTAGACGGAACCCTGCTTCACTGCAGCCCGGACTTTCCTCATGGATCACCATGCAAGCATCCGCCGTGCCTTTATACAATTATATCATAAAAAGATTGTAGATTAAGAAGTTTTTCAGTTTTGAGGATAGATGTGATGGGCAAAGAGAGATCTCTTTGCCCGTAAAAGAAGCTCTTTTACTTCATCTTTTCAAGAGCTTCAAGCGCATATTTTTTACCGAGTTCATACGCTTTGAGGTTAGCTTCATGTACCTTTTTGGGAACTTTGCTAAGCATTGTTTCAATCAATACATCTTCCGGAATCGCATTTGTGAAAGTGTTTGCGATAGCAAGTGCGACGACACTCTGAGTAATGACGTTTCCGACCTCTTCTTTTGCAATGGTGATAATAGGAATCTCAACGATTCTCCATTTTTTGCGATCCTCATCCGTCGGATATACAAGGTTGGGGTCGATAACGATGATTCCGCCCTCAGTTACACCGTCCTTGAAAAGCTGGTAACTCTTGTCTGCAACCGACAGCATGAAGTCGATCTGACCGTCGATGGCATATGGATACCAGATCTCTTCGTCGTCAAGCTGTATATCGACGACCGTGGGACCGCCTCGCACCTGCGAAGTATAAGTTGCAGTCTTTACACCGTAGCCGCCCATTTTGATCTTCGCTGCCGCGAAGATTTCGCCGGCGAGGAGGACACCCTGTCCGCCGACACCGGTAAAACGCATTACAATTCTGCTCATGAACAACCCCTTAAATTACTTTTTTGAAATCAGCCGGCGTGATCTTGTCGCGCTTGCCCTGATAGACCTCTTGAAGCTTGCCGTACATATCGCAATACTCTTCAGCCTCTGTATCCTCTTTAAGAATACCGGTAGGCAGAATATTGACTTTCTCTTCATCCGACAACGCGTCATATTTTTTCTTCGGCATTGTAATCTCGTCGATCCAGTCGAGATTCTCCATGGCGGAAGCCATCTTGTTCTTTCTACCGAGGTTGATATGGCAGTTGGAAAGGATGTCAAGATAAGCAAAACCTTTGTGCTGAAGAGCCTTGACGAAGACTTTCTCCAGCTTCTTCGGCTCTGTCACCTTCTCTCTCGCAACAAAGGAAGCGCCTGCTGCTATAGCGAGTTCACATCCGTCGAAAGTAGGATCGATGTTACCTTGCTTCATAGTTACAGACCAGTAACCGCGCGGTGTGGTCGGAGATGTTTGCGAGTTGGTAAGACCGTAGATGAAGTTGTTGATCACGATCATCGTAATGTCGATGTTACGGCGACATCCATGTATGGTATGGTTACCGCCGATCGCAAGTGCGTCACCGTCACCGGCTACACAGACGACATACTTGTCCGGGTTTGCAAGCTTGATTCCGGTCGCATAGGCCACTGTTCTACCGTGCGTTGTGTGTACAGTGTTGAAATCGACATACGAACTGAACCTTCCGGAACATCCGATACCCGATACGACACATACATCGTCTTTTTTGATACCGAGTTTGTCTATCGCGCGGATGAACGCTTTGAGGATAACTCCGTCACCACAGCCCCAGCACCATAGTGTGGGCATCTTTTCCAGTCGTAAATACTCATCGTAATTAAAAGCCATATCAGAAGACCTCCTTCACTTTGTCGATTATATCTTGCGGCGAGAACGGCCGGCCGTTTGTTTTGGTAAGTTTTTGAATATCTTTTCGTCCCATGGCTCGCTGAATCTCTTCGAGATACTGTCCCTGGTTAAGTTCGACGGATAGAACCTTGTCAAACTTCTGTCCAAGCTCGAAGAGTCTCTCTTCCGGACTCGGCCACAATGTGATAGGACGGAACATACCCGCTTTGATTCCCTCGTCTCTTAGTCTGTTGATAGCCTCTTTTATAGCAAGAGATGCCGAGCCGTAACCGATAAGCAGGATATCTGCATCATCGAGTTTGTACTCTTCGTTGTATTCGAGCTCGTCCCGATGCTCGTCAACTTTTCTGAAGAGTCTGTCGATAAGTTTTCTACATGTCTCGATCTCTTCGGTCGGGAATCCCATCGCATCGTGATGAAGGCCGGTAAAGTGGTATCGATACCCTTTGAACATCGGGTTGAGTACGGCAGGCTCATCCTGTGCGACACCATACGGTCTATACTCTTCTACCGGACCGTCAAATGTCTTGCGAGGTTTGATGCCCGCTTTTACCTCTTCAAGGTCGGGAAGTACCGCTTTGCCGTGCATATGGCCGATAGTTTCGTCAAGAAGAACTATAACCGGCTGCATGAATCGGTCTGCAAGGTTGAACGCTCGTACAGTTTCAGTGTAGCACTCCGTCAAATCGCCCGCACAAAGAGTGATTGACTTGTAGTCACCGTGTGAAGGGTTTTTCGCCTGAGCGACGTCACCTTGTGAAACACGTGTAGGAAGTCCTGTAGAAGGTCCTCCGCGCATTACGTCTACAACTACCAAAGGTACTTCTGCCATCTGCGCCAGTCCAAGGTTTTCAGCCTTGAGTGACATTCCGGGACCTGATGTCGCGGTCATGGAGCGTACACCGCTCATAGCCGCACCGATCGCGGCACAGATACCTCCGATTTCATCTTCCATCTGAATACAGGTACCGCCCACTTTGGGAAGCAGGTCGGAAATAGTATGCATTACTTCGCTCGAAGGTGTGATCGGATATCCTCCGAAAAACATACATCCCGCATCGACTGCCGCCATTGCGGCGAGATCGTTACCGCTCGATATTACTTCTCTTGCCATTCTTGCTCCTTATGCGCTAAGCGTCATATATTTGTTGTTTTTAATAGCCTCTGCACGCTCTTTCGCAGCGTCAGTCAGTTTCGCGAACTTGTACTCTTTTCTGTCAGCTACAAAGATCGCGAAATCGGGACATGCCAGTTCACAATCGTTACAACCAATACAAAGCTCTGGAGCTTCGACGGTAATCATTGCACCCAGTACGGAGTGAGGCTCGTATCTCATAGCCAAGACCCCGGCGGGGCAGACAGCTACACATATGTCACACGCTTTACATCGACTTTCGTCGGTCCAGACCGGTGTATTTTCCGGCGCTTTCATCAGACTCATCACTTCTCCTTCGTTGGATTGAATTTACCTATGGCACATGAGACGAAGCTCTTACCCTTCATCACCACACCTTCGATGTTTGAAATCTCATCATCGATTAGAGGATAACCCAGCTTTCTTAAGGTCGAAATAAAAAGCTCCTCATCGGCTTCACCCTTTATCTCGACTGTTACCTTTCGTGGCATCACACTCAAGTCCACTTCTACAGTGTCGCCAAAGTGCTCCGAGAGTGCACTCTTTATAGTGGATGCACACCCTTCGCATCTTATATTGGCAACGTCGAAGCTTTTCAGCATATCGCTACTTTCCCATGACCTCTTTTACAGCTTTACCTATGTCGGCGGGAGATACTACGACTTTGACGCCGGCCGCTTCAAGAGCCGCCATCTTTTCGGCAGCGGTACCGCTTCCGCCCGAAATTATGGCACCAGCATGGCCCATTCGTTTTCCTTTGGGAGCTGTCTGTCCGGCGATAAACGCGACAACCGGCTTCGAGATATGCTCTTTGATGAATTGAGCCGCCTGTATCTCAAGATCTCCGCCGATCTCGCCGATCATAACGATAGCCTCCGTTTCCGGATCCGCTTCGAACATAGGAAGCAGCTGCTTGTAACTCAGGCCTATGATCGGGTCACCGCCGATACCGACGGCCGTTGTGATACCCAATCCCTCTTTTACCACCTGATTCGAAGCTTCATATGTCAGAGTTCCAGACTTGGAGATAAGACCGACCGGCCCTTTTTTAAATATGAATCCCGGCATGATTCCGATCTTGCACTCTTCTGCGGTGATGACTCCCGGGCAGTTGGGTCCAATAGTATTCATTCCCTTTTTGGTAGCGTAGGCCTTGGCGTACATCATATCTTTCACAGGTGCTCCCTCTGTGATGATAACTGCCAGTTCGACACCTGCATCCGCCGCTTCCATCACGGCATCGGAAACGAATGCCGGCGGAACGAATATCATCGAAACGGTGGCTCCGGTAGCATCAACCGCCTCTTTTACGGTATTGAAGACAGGCTGTCCCAAGTGCTCCTGTCCACCTTTACCCGGAGTCACACCGCCAACTATTTTGGTACCGTACTCCATACACTGTGATGCGTGAAATGTCCCCTCTTTACCGGTAAATCCCTGAACTATTACCTTTGTATCTTTATTTACCAGAATACTCATCTATTTTCTCCTTCTACTTCGCAGCTTCGACAGCTTTTTTCGCACCGTCGGCGAGATCTTC
>JAMONQ010000040.1 GCA_027065635.1 Campylobacterales bacterium
ATGAAACCGGGCGTGAAGTATAGATACAGGATCGTAGAGATAGATCGCTTCGGCCTGCGTTCCGATCCTTCGGAGCCGGTAGATCTTTATATCGAAGCCAAACAGTAACCTCCTATGCCCCATATCAGAATAGATCGGTTCAAAGAGCCCCTCTTGCCTTTCGAGCAGGCGGGCGTGAGGTTCGAGTGGTATGCGAAGAATCTCGAACATGAAAACGAGGGGCTTTTGGGTGTCGAAGCGGAGGGTGTCCCTTTTTTGCTTCAGGTGAAGCCGAAAGAAAACGGTGTGCTGATAAAGGGTGAAAAGATCACCAGACCTTCGCCGAACACGCTCCTTAAAAGGGCTCTTCAAGTATATGTCGATACTTTCGGGCCGAAGGTTTTGCAGAGCAATATCGCAAATATCGAACGTGCCAAACTTGTGCGTCCGCCCGAAGCTCTCAAGGATATTTCAGAATTCGACGCCTCTTGTTTACCGGATAAGCCGCTCTGGATAGAGATAGGTTTCGGCAGCGGCCGCCATCTTCTTCACCAGGCGAAACGAAACCCGGATGTCCATCTGATAGGGCTGGAGATTCACAGACCCTCTTTGGAGCAGGTGCTAAGGCGCATAGAGCTCGACTCCATCGAAAACCTGTGGGTGATAGACTACGACGCCCGCCTCTTTATGGAGCTGCTTCCGAGCGACCGTGTGGACAGGATTTTCGTCCACTTTCCGGTTCCCTGGGACAAGAAGCCGCACAGGCGCGTCATATCGGATTCCTTTTTGGAGGAGTCGCTTCGTGTTTTGCGACCCGGCGGGACTCTTGAGCTGCGTACAGACAGTGAAAACTACTACAGGTACGCTATGGAGGTGTTTACCAAAAAGGAGAGAGTGAAGCTCACCCTTTTCAAAAATATCGAAGCGGCCGTCAGAAGCAAGTATGAAGATCGGTGGCTCAGGATGGGGAAAAACATATACGAGATTCATGTAGAGTCTCTTTCGACTTCTGATCCGAGGCAAGAGAGTTACGACTTCTCTTTTTTGACGCCGGAATCTCTTTCCGGTCTTTTTGAGCGAAGGCCGACAAAGGCGTGGATAGAGAGGGATTTTTTCGTACATCTGGAGCGTTTTTACTCCATAAACGGCAGTGATGGGCTTGTACGCCTCTCGTTCGGCAGTTTCGATCGGCCGGAGCACAAGTTCGTGCTTGTAAGAGACGGCGTAGCGAGCTACTATCCGCACGCTCCGGTGGCAACGCGGACCAACTACATGGCCCATCGGCTCATAAGGGAGTGGATAGAATGCAAAAGGTGATAGAGGCTGCCGGGCTGAAGCTCGCCTATCCGAGACACGAGCCGGTCATAAAGAGCGCCTCTTTCGAAGTGGAGACAGGGGAGTTCGTTTTCATAACCGGTGCCAGCGGAAGCGGGAAGTCGACACTTTTGAAATCGATGTACGGCTCCATGCCGATATATGGGGGAGAGCTTCAGGTAGGCGGAATCGATATGGGCTCCATATCCGGTTCCAAACTATACAAACTGCGAAGGCATATCGGGATAATTTTCCAGGATTACAAGCTCATAAGGGAGTGGAACGTGGAAAAGAACGTGATGCTCCCTCTCATAATATCCGGCTTTCCGAAGGATGTATGCCGTGCGCAGGCACAGAAGCTGCTTACGCATGTAAAGCTTTCGCACAAAAGCGACAAATATCCTATGGAGCTGAGCGGAGGTGAGCAGCAGCGTGTAGCGATGGCGAGGGCTCTCGCTCACAACCCTTTTTTGATACTGGCGGACGAACCTACCGGAAATCTCGACGACTATTCGTCACAGGTCGTATGGGATCTGCTCGAGAGGGCCAACGAGGAGCTCGATACGACCATCCTTGTAGTCACGCACCACATACCGGAGATGTTGAGTGCGAACTACCGCCACCTGATGATAGAAAACGGAGTGCTCTATGAGATCCATTAAAGACCATATGGCGCTTACGATTTCACTTTTCGCGATCCTTTTTTGTATCGAGTCCCTTCTCGTTCTGGATCGAATAGTAAAGAGTTACGAAAACGATCTGAAGGAGAACTACTCGCTAATACTCGTAGCCGACAGATCGGTAAAAGTCTCCGATATTTCGCATATAGACACTCTAATAGGCAGTGTCGAGCCGATAGATGCCGAATCGATTCTAAAAGAGATCGAAGGGCGGATGAGCGAGGAGAGTTTGAGCAAGATCAGACAGATAATGCCTCTCTTTTTCTCCCTGAAGCTACGTCGCTACGCCGATAGGGAGAGGATCGAAAAGCTGAAGTCTGAACTCCTCTCTGTCGCCGGAGTAAAAGAGGTGCATATTTTCGAAAAGGTTCACGACAGGCTCTACTCTATGCTCCTTTTCATAAAGAGTACGTTGACGCTTTTCGGTTTGCTGGCGGGAGTGGTGTCGATTCTGCTTTTGATGAAGCAGATGACCATATGGCAGTTCGAACACAAAGAGAGGATGCAGATCATGTCGCTTTTCGGCGCGCCGGTATGGCTTAGAAGCGGAGTACTGTTCAGGCTCGCTGTCGTCGATGCCTTTTTGGCTTTTGCCGCGGTGGTATCGACGATGCTCTATCTCTCGAGCAATTCCGAAGCCATAGAGTTCCTTCAAAGTATCGGGGCCGATCCGGATCTGCTTTTCAGATATGACGATATAGCCGTTTTGGCCGCCGTATCGTTTGGTGTCTCCCTGACGTGTGCCGCATGGGTGGTGGCCCGCTTTAAAGAGGAGCAGTAGCGAGGAATGCTTTTTAGAGTTCTGGTTTCCATATCCCTTGTGCTTGTATGTTCCGCTTTTTCGGCAAATATAGACAACAAGATAGAGAAGTCGAAAAAGAGGCTCGAGCAGACAAAGAGCGCATATAGCAGTATGGATAAAAAACTGGCGCAGATAGCCAGAGAGATATCCGCCAACAGAAAGAAGCTCAAGGAGCTCGATGCGGCCATAGCCCGTCTCGATGCCGAAATACAAAGCGGAGCTGAACGTTACAAAAAAGGAGAGAGCCGTCTGAAGATCATCAGGCGTCAGATAGAGGAGCTCAAAAAGAGGAGAATGGAGCAGGAGAGAGAGCTTGTCGATCTTATGGCGAACCGATACATTCTCGGTCAGATAAAAAAAGAGAAGGGTGTCGAAGTTCCGAAGGATGTGATAGAGAAAGAGGTTTTGAACCTTCTGGTAAAAGTGGACAGCGAGCGCCTTAGGAGTATGCAAAAGGAGTACGAAAAGACGCTTCTACAAAGCGAAAGACTCGCATCGGAGGCCGCCGGGATAAAAGAGATGATCGAGAGACTCGAAAAGAGGAAAAAGAGGGTCGCACAGGAGAAGAGAAAGCGGAGCGAACTCGAGAAAAAACTCCAAAAGGAGAAAAAGAGATATCAGACGAGGCTCGTAAGACTCCAGAAAGAGGAGAGCGATCTTAGAAAGACCCTTTCGAAACTGAAGATTCTCAAAAAGAGAAGCCGAAAAAAGGCGTCCAAAGAGTCCCAACAAAGAAGCCGGGCAATCGCCTCCGGAGACAAACTCGCGGTAAGAACCATAGGCTCCTCCTATCAGCGTCACGCCGTAGGACGTTACAGGGGTAAAAAGACCATATCTCCGGTAGGCAGGGCGAAGGTGGTGAAAAAGTTCGGGCCCTATATCGATCCGGTATACAAGATAAAGATTTTCAACGAATCGGTGACTC
>JAMONQ010000041.1 GCA_027065635.1 Campylobacterales bacterium
ATAAATAAAGTTATATACGGATAGTATATGCCTATATCGAAATCGGCAATAGCGAAATAATGTTTAATTCAGGTTACATGGCACACTCTTTCCTCACTTTGTTATCAAAACGGTAAAGCCAAGATTGGACTGCAAGAATCTACAGCTTCACCGCCTCATGATCCAGCCTTCATGACATATCGACGCTTCAGCCCTTTAAAGCATGGAAATATTTCAAAATATCAGCTGATACATATCTCTTCCAGCCTATATCCTTCCGAGCTTCCGCTCGAGCTCGACTACATTTTTCAGAGTCTTGAGAACACTGTCCGGGTTGAGGCTTATAGAGTCGATTCCGAGCTTCACCAGAAACTCCGCCACTTCCGGATAGTCGGAAGGAGCCTGACCGCATATACCGCTGTGGCGGCCGTTACGTTTCGCTCCTGCGACAGCCATCTCGATCATTTTCAATACTCCAGGATCCCGCTCGTCGTAATCGAAAGCTACGACCTCACTGTCACGATCCACTCCCAGCGTCAACTGGGTCAAATCGTTGCTTCCGATACTGAATCCGTCGAAAATTTCACTGAAGGCATCTATCTGTATCACATTGTTGGGAATTTCGCACATGACATAGATCTTCAGACCCTTCTCTCCCCTTTCGAGCCCATATTTTCTCATCGTCCGCAATACCTTCTTCCCCTCCTCGACACGGCGACAAAAAGGGATCATCAAAACGACATTTTCAAACCCCATCTCTTCACGGACCCGCTTCATTGCCGCACACTCCAGAGCGAATCCCTCTTCATAGGCGGGATGGGTGTATCGTGCCGCCCCTCGAAAACCTATCATCGGATTGTCCTCTTCCGGTTCGAAAAAGCGCCCGCCAAGAAGCTTGGCATACTCGTTGGTCTTGAAATCGCTCATTCGCACGACACACGGATTCGGATAGACGGACGCCGCGATTGTGGCGACGCCTTCGGAGAGTCTCTTTATAAAAAACTCTTCGGGGCTATCGAAAGCCTCTGCAAGTCGCTCGAGCTTCGCTTTGGTCTCCTCGTCCACTCTCTCCATATGCTTGAGCGCCATCGGATGCGCCTTGATGTACTCGTTGATTATGAACTCCATCCGGGCAAGTCCTATACCGTCTACAGGCAGTGAAGCGAGAGAAAAAGCGATATCCGGATTGCCGAGATTCATCATGATCTCGGTTTTCGGTTTCTGCATCTTCGAAAGGTCGGTTCTTACTACCTCGTACTCCAAAAGCCCTCTGTATACGTTTCCGGTTTCACCCTCCGCACAGCTGACCGTCACCTCCATACCGTCTTCGAGTACATCGGTGGCGTTTTCCGCTCCGACTACCGCAGGAATCCCAAGCTCCCGGCTTACGATAGCCGCATGACACGTTCTGCCGCCGCGGTTTGTCACTACAGCCGCGGCCCTTTTCATGACAGGCTCCCAGTCGGGCGTGGTGGTCTCGGAGACAAGAACTTCACCGGGCTCGAAACTGCCGAGTTCGCCGACATCCCTGATGATGCGCACTTTCCCGCGTCCTATTTTTGTCCCCACGGCCCGACCGCTGACAAGCACATCTCCTTTCTCTTTTAGATGGTACATCTCGAGTACCGCACCTCTTTTTTGCGACTCAACCGTCTCCGGTCTTGCCTGCACCATATAAAGATTGCCGTCGAGGCCGTCTTTTGCCCACTCCATATCCATAGGCTTACGGTACCCTGCCTTTTTCGAATAGTGCTTTTCCACTCTTATGGCATAATCGGCCAGCACCATCACATCTTCATCGTCGATACAAAACCGTCTCCTCTCTTTCTCATCCGTCTCTATATTTTTCGTAAACTCCACGGCTATATTGCCGGTATTGAGTTCGGAAGCGAAGACCATCTTGAACTCTTTTTTACCGAGACGGCGTTTCAAAACGGCCCGGTACCCTTTCTCGAATGTCGGTTTGTGCACATAGAAACTGTCGGGGTCGATAGTTCCCTGGACGACATTCTCCCCCAGACCGTATGCCGCATTTATGAAAACGACATCCTTGAAACCGGTCTCGGTATCGATACTGAACATCACACCGCTCGCTCCTTTATCGGAGCGTACCATCTTCATTACGACTACGGAGAGATAGACCCTGGACCAGTCGAAACCGTGGTCGTGTTTGTAGTGCAAAGAGCGATCCGTGAAGTTGGAAGCAAGACATCGAAGATATGCGTCAAGCAGAGCCTCCTCACCGGATATGTTCAGATATGTATCGTTTTGCCCGGCAAAAGAGGCCTCCGGAGAGTCTTCGGCGGTAGCGGACGAACGAACGGCGAGCGAGAGTGTATCGCCATACTGACTTTTGAGTTCATCGTATCCTTTTAAAATCTCCTCTCTCAAATCGTCTGGAATCCTGCACTCCTGAACGATCTTTCTACAGGCCGCACCCGCCTCTTGAAGCGCCTTTACATCATCTATATCGAGATTGTCCAGCAGCGCATGCAACCTGGGCCAAGCACCGTTGTACTCGAGAACATATCTGTATGCATCAGCCGTTACGGCAAATCCGTTTGGTACCAGCACACCCTCTCCGGTCAGACTCCGGTACATTTCGCCCAACGAGGCGTTTTTACCGCCGACCTCGGCAACATCCTCTATACCTATCTCTTTGAACCATCTGGTATATCTCGCCATCACCGACTCCTTTTTAGTGTGATACCTCTATCCTGAATCAGGCAATATATTTGCAAAACTTCAGGAGACACTTTTAACAATTCTACACCAAAAATCGTTTACCGGCCGTTTACTTTTGAAAAATTCGATTGATATAAAATAATATGAAGCAGTCGTTTAATGGAGAACGGGTTTCAAAGAGTCTCTATTTTCCTGTAAAAGGAAAGCTGCTCTTTATGCAGTGATATCATGATATCTATATGGGCCAGAGAGCGAAATCCGAAAAAAAGAACATCTTCGATCTCGTCGCATGGATACTTGGAATGGAGATATTCCAACTCCTTGAGTATATCGAAGAGAAGAAGTCTGTTTCTGTCAGCTCTTCTAAGAAGCAGTTCGTAGCTACCTATGAGTTTTTTATAGAGATCGATATCGAAATCTTCACACTGCTGTATTCGCCGCAGATACTCGACGGTCACTTTTTTATCACGCTTCATCGTATAGCGAGCCCTGGATAAGACGGAGTCCAGTATCAAAAAGGAAGCTTTTGCGAGCTCCTTTCCCGCATCTTCGCACTTAACGGGTGAGCCGCTTGCCAAAATTGGTTCCAGAACCGACCCGAGCACTCTTAATTTCCCCTATATGGCGAAGTCGTATTTAACGAATGCACGATTGAGTATGGAGGTTTCAATCGAGAAAGATATCTATTTTGTAATAAACTATCCATACCGTCGCCTTTTGGATGTAGCACTTTCAAAGCGAGTGGATCGAGCGGAGATTTATCCTCTATCACACCCTTCTTACGTGAAGCCCCATATAGATTTCACACTTTTTCAAAGCGGAGTATGGATTTTAGCACAAATATTTGAAAGCATCCGCTTTCAAGAGATCTTCTTCGAAGATCGACATCGGATCGGGCAAAGCCCATCTGTCTGCTGGGACTGCCTGCGGCAGTGCTTTGCACATCGACTACGGTTCCGACCCTATGAAACAGACACAGGTCTGTTTCACTTCAAAA
>JAMONQ010000042.1 GCA_027065635.1 Campylobacterales bacterium
AAAATCAGGTAAGACCTATAGTCTACCTTTTCACTCCCATTTTTTTCGTAACCGTAGGACTCTCCATGAATATGCGCGAAATAGCCTGGACAGAGGCTCATGTATGGTTGTTCGGCGGCACTCTGCTTGCCGTTTCCATTCTGGGGAAAATGGCGGCTCCGCTGCTCCTTTCGGAGCTTGCGCCCGCAAAAAGAGTCATAGTGGGGCTATCCATGATCCCAAGAGGCGAAGTGGGCCTGATTTTTGCGGAGATAGGCTCTACCGCGGGTCTGTTCGACAATGAAACCTATGCCGCCATCATACTCGTTATCGTACTTACGACACTGATTCCGCCGTTTTTCATAAAGTTGGTATATTCGAAGTGGATCGGAGTCGGGTAGCCGGGCACAGGCTCTCTACCGGACAGCTGCCGCAGTCGGCTCGCGACGGTTTGCAGATAGTCTGACCGAAGCTTACAAGGAGCTTGTTGAGACCGGCCTGCTCGTCAGGCGTCAAACCCTCTTTCAAAACCCTGAAGCTCTCTTTCGGCGAAGAGGTATCGATACACTCCCACAGATTGAGTATCCGGTGAAGATGGGTATCCACCGCCACCGTCTTGTGTCCGAAAGCCGACTCCAGGATTATATTGGCCGCTTTCGGCCCTATCCCTCTGATTTTCAAGAGCTCCTCCTCCGTGGAAGGAACCTCACCCCCGTAATTTTCGACGATATATTGCGAAACTTCGAGGATTGTCGCCGCTTTTTTCCTGTAGAAGCCTACCGGATATATACACTTTTCGATCATCTCTCTCTTGAGAGTCACCATATCTTCCGGAGTCTCTGCAATTGCAAAGAGTCTTTTGCCGGCCTCGAGCGTCACCTCGTCTTTCGTTCTGAAGCTCAAGATGACAGATATCATGATCGTATACGGAGTACGCCTGTATGCGCTCTCGAATCTTTTCGCCGGAGCGTCCCATTTTTCATACTCTTTTTCCAGTATTTTCACCATTTCAAGAAGCCGCTCTTTCTTCATAAGTAAATTATAATATCTCTTTAATTAAAATTGATGTAATATCGATGAAATCCCAAAAAGGAGCGAACAATATGAAAAAAGAGATACTGGCACTCGGCGCCGGCCTGCTGCTGCTTGGCGGATGCGCCCAAAAAGAGATACAAAGCAACACTGCAAACGATACGCTCACACTTGAACAGAGCATAGGCCACAATGTCTCCAAAAGCCGGCTCAAGGCGGCGATAGAGGCTGGCGCGAAAGAGGAGGGATGGATGACTACCGCGCTGGGTGACAGAAAAGTGATAGCCGAGAAGTACTTCAACGAAACCAAAAACATTGCCGCAGAGATATCTATCAGAGGCGACGGGTACAGTATCGAATACAGTAGCGGTCAGAATATTTCGGAGTCGGAAGCGAAAGATCTTCTCGAAGAGCTCGAAGAGGCTATCGAGGAGAAGCTCGAAAAAGGCTCTTCGGAACACTGATCCTACGGTTTAGTGTACTCTTCGTGGTTGACCGCGACCTTGTAGGTCGGGTCATCCTCTTCATATGTACAATACTTTCCCGCTGCCTTCAAAAGCCTTTTGCAGTCGTCGCTCAAATGTCGAATGGTCAGCTTCTTGCCGGCCTCTTCATACTTTCTGGTAATCTTGTCGATCGCTTCCACACCGCTTGAGTCCATGACTCTTGTACGCTTGAAATCCATAACCACTTCGTCCGGATCACCGTTTATATCGAACTGATCCATAAACCCCTGTACCGATCCGAAAAAGAGCGGACCGTCAAACTCATATATCTTTCTCTCTCCCTCCACGAAGGTGCGGGTATATACTCTCGCATGCTGCCAGGCGAATACGAGCGCAGAGATTATCACCCCTATTATTACGGCCATAGCCAGATCGGTAAATATTGTCACTACGGTAACCGTTACGAGTATGAATGCATCCGTTTTCGGCATTCTGCGAAGTCTGTCTATGCTTGCCCACTCGAAAGTCTCCACGCTGACCATGAACATGATACCGACCAGAACGGCTATCGGTATCTCTCCGATATAGTCGCTCAAAGCCACCACGAAGAGTATGAGCAAAACGGCGGCGGTGACGCCCGATAGCCTCCCGCGCCCTCCGGAGGTGTAGTTGATGATACTCTGTCCGATCATGGCGCATCCGGCCATACCGCCGAAAACTCCGCACGTGGCGTTGCCGGCGCCAAGCGCTACCGCCTCCTTGTTGGCGTTGCCCTTCGTTCCGCTCATCTCGTCAAGAACCGATAGCGTCAATAAAGACTCGATAAGTCCGACTGCCGCCATAACAGAGGCATAGGGAAGGACTATCATGAACGTTTCCCAGGACAAGGGGACATCCGGCCAGTGGAAACTCGGAAGATCGCCCGCTATGGAGCCGAGATCGGCAACTCTTTTGGTATCGAGATCGAAAACCACCGTAATGACACTGAGTACGACGATAGCGACAAGTCCCGCCGGAACGGCCTTGGTGAATTTGGGCAGTATCACCATCGTCGCCATCGTAGCAAAAACGAGTATATACATTACCGCTCCCTCACCCTCGAACATCGGCAGCTGGGCAAGCGCAATGACTATGGCCAGACCGTTGACAAAACCAAGGATGGCCGGCTGCGGAACGAGCCGTATGAACTTTGCGAGCTTCAACAAACCGAAAGCGACCTGTATCGCACCGGCCAGAAGCGTGGCGAAGAAGAGATATTCGACCCCGTGTGTAGCCACGAGCGCTACCATGACTACCGCGACACTTCCGGTAGCTCCGCTTATCATTCCCGGCTTCCCGCCAAAAAGCGCGGTAATGAGCCCGAGGATAAATGCGGTGTAAAGCCCCACCAGCGGGGAGACACCCGCAATCAAAGAAAAAGCTATCGCTTCGGGAACCAGAGCTATGGCTACGACGGCCCCGGAGAGAATATCGTTTTTGGCACTTTGGCCGCTATATGATTTTAGTAGTTGCGCAAACATTGTTCAAAGACCTTTTTGTTGGCCGAAGCCAAAGCTATAATGAAAATAGGCGCGATTATATGTCAACGAGCCTTGCAATCCGCTTTGGCTGACGCCGACCTTTGCACAAGAGAGTTTTCCGTAAAAAGATTCTCTATATATTTGCATTAGATGCACTCATTAATGTATAATTGCCTCTCTTGCCGATAGATCGCCGAAATCTTCAACGGTTAATCACTCTATATAAGCTGCAATTAAACAAACTTGATCTATTATAGCGACAAAGCAATTAAGACAATTTTTGTCCTAATTAAAATATTCGGAGCGATACATTATGATGAAAGTCTATCTCGACAACAACGCCACCACCATGGTAGATCCCGAAGTAAAAGCGGCGATGGACCCGTTTTTTACTGAAATCTACGGAAACCCCAACTCTCTGCACGACTTTGGAACCGCATGCCACCCTGCGCTTCGCAAAGCCATGGACAGCCTCTATGAAGCGATAGGTGCTCGTGACGAAGACGATATAGTCGTCACATCCTGCGCTACGGAGTCGAATAACTGGGTCCTGAAGGGGGTATACTTCGATCTGATCAAAAACGGCGAAAAGGATCATATCATCACCACCGAGGTGGAGCATCCGTCGATCACGGCGACGTGCCGATGGCTCGAAGAGCAGGGAGTG
>JAMONQ010000043.1 GCA_027065635.1 Campylobacterales bacterium
AGGAACACCCAGACTCTATTATGAAGGGATGCCTACTCCCAACGAAGGGGGCAAGCCCAGATTCATCTTTTCCGAGTGGAAACCGTTGCCGGAGAACGTCTGCACCGCCTTCCCGCTGATACTCAACACCGGCCGCACCGTCGAGCAGTTTCACACCCGCACCAAAACAGGCACCATCAAGATCCTCGAAGACCTCGCGCCTGAGGCGTGGGTGGAGCTCAGTCCCGCCGACGCCAAAAAGCTTCAGGTACAAAGCGGCGATCGCATCTCGCTCAGCTCCGCCCGCGGCCGGGTGGAGAACGTCATCGTCCGGGTCACCGAGGTGGTCAGAGAGGGTAGCGTTTTCGTACCCTTCCACTTCAATACGCAGCTCGTCAACATCCTCACCCAGTCGCTCTTCGATCCCAAATCCTTCGAGCCCAACTACAAGCAGACCGCCATCCAGCTGCACAGTGAAAAGGTACCCGAGGGGATCAGGCTGGAAGAGCGCGAGATCGCCGGTGCGCTTGGGTATGAAAAGAGTGACAGTGAGAGGCAAAAGCGGGAAGAGAAAGTGGTGGAGAGTGGCCGATAAAGACAGGTGTCATAACAGAGGTGGACTCCTTGCATCATGATCATACAAACTACATGAGAAAGCGAAAGGGGAGTCGGGGTCTTCAACCCTCCCGCGCAGTCTCAAAACTATCGGCATCCGGTTTCGGTACTTCGTATCCGCGGAGGGTTACGTTATAATCGGCTTATGGATGACAGAAAGATTGTGTTACCGCTCTCTTTGTCCGGAGATACGGTAGAAGAGCTCATGACCTTTGCCGAAATCAAGAAACGACCTGTGGACTCCTTGGTGGAAGAGGCGCTGCAAAACTACTTCGAAAAGGCTTACAGAGAGCTTGCGGAGAAAAACCTCATGGATGAAAACGCACAGACAAACCTCAGTTACGAAGAGTTCTGGGACGGGGTTGATCTCTAAATATCAAGGTTGTGATACTTTTGGTACTGTTTTTCGGCAAGTCTTGGGGTATACTGTAAAAAATACAATAAAAGAGTAAAAGGATGTGGATATGAAAAAAGAGTTGAAAGATGTCAGCAGAGCGATAGATGAGCTGCTCGATGTTCTGGGAGAGAGCGAAGAGGAGATCGAGAATCTGGACGAGCTTATCAAAAAGTCCCATAAAAAGGTATCGAAACTCGAAGAGAAGGTTTTGCAGACTATATCACAGATGCAAAAGATAGAGAGAAAGATCCATAAAAAAGTCAACCGTTTGGCAAGAGTAAAGAAGAAGATACTCAAAGCTAAAAACCCCGGCGAGCTCGAGACTCTTCAAAGAGATTACAACCGGCTCTTCAAGGAGTTGAAGAAGCTGGACAGAGAGTATGACTCTTTGCAAAAAAGGTATGCAAAACTCCTCGAAAAAGAGCAGCGCCTTCTGGATGACCAGATGCTTCTTGAGCAAAGAGCCGAAGAGCTGGAGAGGGCGCGCGACATATCCTTTGAAAAGCTGCAAAAGCGTATCGGAAAGCTCTCCGCCAAGATTGCATCGAGTAGATAGAGAACTCTATCCTCTTTTTAAGAGGAGCCCCGCGAATATGATCATAGCGATGCCGAGCCAGACCCAAAGATCCGGCAGCGGATCGCCGAGCATCACCCCAAAGCCTACCGCGAAAGGGATATTCGTATAGCTTACGGCTCCGACTACACCGGCACGTCCCATCGAGTAGGCTTTTGTAAGCAGCCATTGCGAGAGTGTGGATATGAGTGCCATCACTCCGATGAGCAGCCAGATCTTTTCGGAGTTGGGGAATCGAAACTCCGGAAAGAGAAAAGAGAGCTCTTGCGGGGGAGTCAAAAAGGGTGCGGCCATGAAGAGAAGCATCGGTAAAAGTGTGCCTACTCCTACAAAGGAGAGTACGATTACGCGTGCATCGTAAATCTCTTTTATCTGTTTGATCGTGGCATAGGCGCATGCGGCGAAAAATCCGCCCAAAAGTCCCAGAAAGTGCTCGTAACCTATAGATATTCCGCTCGGTTTGGCGATGAACAAGACTCCTGTAAAACCTACCGCCAGTGCGACAAGTGCGTATCTGTTTAGATGCTCTTTCATGAGAAAGTAGGCGATAATCGCGACGAACAGCGGTGATGTTTTGTTTAGCGTGATGGCTTCGCCGAGCGGTATGGCGGTAATGGTATAGAAAAACAGAATCATGGCGCTGAAGCCGAAAAATCCGCGAAGAAAGAGCAGGTGCGGTTTGCCTCCGGGCAGGTGCGCCGGTGTATGGCGAAGAGTTATCAGAATTATCGCAACCCCTATTATATTTCTGAAAAAGACGATCTCCAAAGCGCTGAGTTCATCGCCGAGAAGTTTGGCTATCGCGCCGTTGAGCGCAGATATGAATGCGCTTGCGAGCATAAACAAAATACCCTGATCGATGCCGTTTATTCTCTTGACGCTCTGTTTCACCCAACAAACTTTCAGCCTGGTTTCGATTCCCGAAATTTCAGGAAGCGAAATTATAGCAGAAGAGTACGCTCTTTTTTGAGAGTATCATCCGATGAATTTTTCGAGATCTTTCAGTCTTAGCGGAGCGGAGAAGAAGTATCCCTGATAGAGGTCGCATCCGAGCTCGTTGAGTCTTGTAAACTGCTTTTCATCTTCGACCCCTTCGGCCAGAATGGAAAAACCGAGAGTCTTTCCTATCGTTATGATGGCTTTGACCATCGCTTCCGACTCTTTGTCTACAAGCAGTGTCTCGATGAAGCTTTTGTCGATTTTCAGTTCGTCGATAGGCAGTTTTTTTAGCATCCCCAAAGAGGAGTAGCCGGTTCCAAAGTCGTCGAGAGAGATGTTGAAGCCGTTCTCTTTCATTCTGTTGAGGGTTTTAAGTATGAACTCCAGCTCCTCTATAAAAAGAGACTCGGTAATCTCTATGACTATATTCGAAGGATTCATGGAGCCTTTTTCCATGATTTCCAAAAGAGCATCGACAAATCCCTTTTCATTGAACTGTCTTATGGATATGTTGAGAGAGAGGCTGAACGAGATTTTTTTCCTCTCCTGCAAGGAGCTTATCTCTTCGATGGCCTGGCGGGCTATATATCTTCCTATTTTCGGCATCAGTCCGCTCTCTTCAGCAATTTTTATGAACTCTTCCGGACTTATTTTTCCAAGCTTTCTGTTCTCCCATCTCACAAGAGCTTCGACACCGTGAAGGGTGCCGTCTCTACGCATCTGGGGTTGATATACTATCGCAAGCTCGTTTTTCTCTATGGCGTTGCGAAGCTCATGCTCCATGATAGAGTAGCGGTTTCTAAGAGCTTTCAGTTCGCTGGTAAAGAACGCGAAACTGTTTTTGGAGCGTTTTGCATGGTACATCGCGATATCGGCGGCACTCAGAAGCTCGAAAAGCTTCGTACCGTCGAGCGGATAGCGGCTTATACCGATGCTGACGCCTACGGTAAACTCCATACCTTCTATATCGTAGGGCTTGGAGATCTCCTCTATGAGATTTCGCGCACGCTTTTCGAGCAGGTCGATATCGTATTCGTGACACAGCATGATGAACTCGTCTCCGCCGTGCCTGACGACCATGGTGCCTTCGGGCATAGCGGCTTCGAGCCTTTTTGCCACCTCGACCAGGATGAGGTCGCCGTAGTGGTGTCCCATACTGTCGTTTATGTTTTTGAAGTTGTCCAGATCGATGAAACCGACGCTAAAAGGCGGAGCCTCCTTGTATATCCAAGAGTCGATCTTTCGCTGAAGGTACATTCTGTTGGGAAGCCCCGTCAGGTTGTCGTGCATCGCCTGGTGGAGCAGCTCTTTGGATTTTCTTCTTTCGAATCTGTCTATTACACTGAATAGATAGTAGACTATCAAAAATATGAAAAAGAAAGAAACCGCATTGATGAGCCAGTAGTTCAGAACCTTGTCTATTATCAGTTTTTTGGGAATATGGTAGTGGATCCAGAGATTGTAGTTGGGTATATACTGCCAGCTTATCAGATAGGATCTGTTTTCGGGTGTATCGAAGGATACTATTGCCGGTTTCGCCGTTTTTTTGAGTATTTCGAACGATGTTCCTGACTTTTCGAGTACCTCTCCTCCTTCATGTTTGTAGAAGGTTCGATCGTCTATCTGCCTGGTGTATAGATAGGGGTATTTTCTGGGTATCTTTTCACTGTGGTATATCCTGTATTTCGGGTTGTCGAGAAAGATCTCAAGCTCCGATCCGGGCTGTGTATAGGATCTCCATATCGAGCGTGCACTCTCCAGCGAGAGAGCTACCGAAACGACTCCAACGACTCCTTTGTCCTTAAATCTTATGGCTTTGTGCGCCGGAAGAATCCACTCCTTTATAGCCTTGTCGTAGAATACGCGGCCTATTACCATCCGCTTGGAGTTCAATGCCTCTTTGAACGAAGATCTGACCCCGGGAATTTTGAGCATATTCAAATCTTTCGCTCTTGTCGACTCGTCGCTGACTATCTGGACTTTTCCATCCGGTCTACTGATGGCAAGTCCGCTTATTACCCTGTTTGACTCTATTATGTTGCGGAAAGTCGTGTGGGCGTGTTCTCTGTTTACGGCTCCGTCTTTTTCAAGCAGATGTTTTCCCAGAATGTCCAGTATCGTCTCTTGCTGCATGAAGTAGTGTTTCGTAGCTTCTACCGTGGAGTTGCTGAGGTATCGAAGTTCGCTTTTGGTATCGCGTTCGACATTCTTGTACTGCATGAAGGAGATGACAAGCAGCAGAGAAAAACCGATAACGAACAGAATATAAAACAGTGTCCATAGATTCTTTTTTGGTAGAAGTACCATCTGCCGCCTTGTCCTGGATAACTACACATACAGTCGGATATATTTTCTGTAAATGGAATACGAATTATATATCGGCAACTTTCATAACTCATTTATAACAATAATCCAGTTTCGATAAAAAATATTTTTTTAATATATGTGATAAAAAAGTGAAATATTCTCCGGAATTTTCAAGATATGTTAGATAACCGGATCGGTTATAATCCAAAACCGGCTTTAGGGTCTGTATATATTTCAAGAAGAGGTGCCGATCTGTACAAAACGGTATGCAAACAGATGTATCGACTCCGGTTTTTGGTATCTGCTGCTCTTTTTAATCTTAGGTTCGTTACAATTTTCACAATGAGTTTTTAACGGGAGAAGCGAGCGAGTATGGGGAGCGGGCTGAAGATTTTTCTAAACGATCTGAAAAACTCTTTCAAGGATCTCGTCCCGATTGTGGCCGTAGTCATTTTTTTCCAGGCCGTTATCGTTCGTACTGTTCCTGACAATCTTGCCTCGATAGCTATAGGTCTGCTCATAGTCGCAGTGGGCCTTGCGCTTTTTATTCGAGGCCTCGAACTGGGCATCTTTCCGATAGGAGAGAGTCTCGCCGTCGACTTTGCCAGGAAGGGGTCGCTCTTCTGGCTGCTTCTTTTTGCCTTCACGATAGGGTTTTCGACTACCGTGGCGGAGCCGGCTCTGATAGCCATAGCCGACAAGGCGGCCGCCATAAGCGCAGGCAGGATCGACGCTTTTTTTCTGCGTATGACGGTCGCGTTTTCTGTCGGTTTCGCCATAGCGCTTGGTGTTTTCAGGATTTTGACCGGCCACCCTATACACTACTATATCATCACGGGCTACATTCTGGTCGTAGCTATAACCTTTTTCGCTCCAAGAGAGATCGTAGGGCTCGCCTACGACAGCGGCGGAGTCACCACATCTACCGTCACGGTTCCGCTCGTAGCGGCTCTCGGTATAGGTCTGGCATCCTCCATAAAGGGACGGAATCCGGCGATAGACGGATTCGGTCTCATTGCGTTCGCGTCCCTCACTCCCATGATTTTCGTTCAGCTTTACGGTATCGCCGTCTATGCTTTGGCTCCTGAAAACGCTGCGGCTTCCCTTGCCGTGGTGGAGGAGGCAGTGAGAGAGACTGTAGAGTCAAAAGAGCACTTCGATCCGGCAGACATACTTTGGGACCTTGTTGCGGTCGTCAAGGATGTCGTCCCGATACTGGCCGTCATTTTCTTCTTCCAGTATTTCGTAATAAAAAAGGGTGTTGCCCATCTGCACAGGATTCTCGTCGGTATAGTTTTGGTGATTTTGGGGCTTTACGCCTTTATTCTCGGGCTCGAAATGGGACTTTTCCCAATAGGAGAGACGATAGCTTTTCAATTGACGGCGATGAAAAACGATCTGCTTATATATCTCTTCGGATTTCTTATAGGTTTTTCCACGACCATGGCGGAACCGGCCCTCTTGGCGATAGCGATGAAGGCCGAGGAGGTGAGTGAAGGCAGGATAAACCAGAATATACTTCGTATCTCCGTAGCGCTCGGAGTCGCTGTGGGTATCGCACTCGGGGCTTACCGTATCGTAGTCGGCGACCAGATACACTACTATATAATAGGAGGGTATATAGTTGTCATACTGATGACATATTTCGCACCGCGATATATTATTCCCATAGCCTACGACAGCGGCGGAGTCACCACGTCTACCGTCACGGTACCGCTCGTAGCCGCACTCGGTCTCGGGCTGGCGGAGAATATCGCCGGACGCAATCCGCTCATAGACGGATTCGGGCTGATCGCCTTCGCATCGCTTTTTCCCATGATTACGGTGATGGGGTACGGGATATATGCCCACTATGCGGCCGGTAAATCCATCTACAGAAAGGAGAGCGCATGAAGTTTGTCGCCCTTGTTGCCATTGTAGGCGAAGAGAGGGAGGAGGAGGTGATAAAGATTGCCAAAGAGGCGGGTGCGGGAGCGGTCACTATCCTTCGCGGAAGGAATCTCGGCCTAAAAGAGAAGAAGATCTTTTTCGGTCTGACTCTCGAGGAGAGTGTATCCTTGCTTCTTTTCATCCTGCCGCGTAAAATCTCCATGCGTGTCATGAAGGAGCTTAAAGAGGGTATGGATATACAGAGTGACGAAAACAGCTCTTTGGCCTTCACCGTTCCGCTCGGCCATATCGCCGGCCTCAATATCGAAGAGCTGCACAAGTTCGAAAATGAGATAAAACAGATTCTGTAAAGGAGAAGAGATGCTCGTAGAAGATGTAATGACGCCCAGAGAGAGGCTGGTCATAGTATCCCAGATGGCTCCCGTGCGAGAGGCGCTCATGCTTATGAAAAAGCACAAGGTCAAAGCTGTTATCGTAGATAAAAGTTCTGAAAACGGAGCGTACGGTCTTGTGACATTCAAAAACATTCTTCAGTCGATAGTGGCCGAAGACGGTGATATAGACCTTTTAAACGTATACGATATCGCCTCTTCCCCGTCCATCTCCGTTTCGAGAAGACTCGATATGAAGTATGCAGCCAGAATGATGGTGAAAAACAGTATAAAGAGGCTTCTGGTTATAGACGACAACGAGATTTACGGAATTTTGACCATGAGCGACATTATCGGAGTTTTGCTAAACGAGGTAGAGTAGTCAGATTCTGATTTTGGAAGCGTGAAAGAGTGTCGGGTTTTCATCCTTCTTGGATTCGTGTAACGCTATTATAAGACGCGCGATAATATCTTCAGGCGAAATTTTGTCTTCACCGATCTCCATAATGGCGGCTGCGACGCTCCCCTCATCCACCTCCTTGGCAAAGAGACGCAGAATCTTTTTGAAGGTCTTTTCACCCTTTGAAAGGGGCGTGTTGTGGTAGATTACGAAGAACAGATCCTGGTCGAGAGCCATGACCATGTCCGTCTTTCGTACATTCTTTTCAAGCGTAAGAAGCATACGGAGCGGGGCTTGTACCAAAACGGCGCTCGAGTGCAGACCGTACCTTTTGAAATCATATTGTGCCATATCGATGTAGTTTCTAATCAGCGGCTCTACATGGTTCAGCATAATTCTAAGGCGCGGATTCTTGCGTATGATCTCATTCATAGCGTTATTGTACCATTCATTGATTTATAGCTGATAGAATATATCGTCATTTGTTGCCAAAACTGTTATGCTATAATAATTTATTATGGCTATATGGAGGGAGAGATGGACGGTATAAAGGGGATTTTGCTCGATATAGCGGGAGTACTCTACGAGGGAGACAGAGCGGTTGTCGGTGCTGTTGATGCACTCAGGGAACTCTCCGCCGGATACCCTTTGCGTCTGCTTACCAACACTACGAGGCAAAAGAGCGATTCGATCTTGAGCAGAATGAAAGATATGGGGTTCGAAGTCGAGAAAGAGTCCGTTTTTACCGCTCTGGATGCGACGGCGAGACTTCTTGAAGAGGAGGGTGCAAAGGGGTACTTTCTTCTGTACGAGCCGGTTGCGGATATGTTCGAGCCATACCGGGGCGACAGGCCCGACTATGTAGTTGTGGGTGACGCCTATACAGATTTCACATACGAAAAACTGAATGAGGCCTTTCGTCATCTCGTAGACGGCGCGCGGCTACTGGCCATTGCGAAAAACCGCTACTTCAAGGATGATGACGGTCGTCTAAGCCTCGATGCGGGCGGTTTCGTGGCGCTACTCGAGTTCGCCTCCGCAAAAGAGGCGCAGACAGTCGGCAAGCCGAGCGAGCGTTTTTTCCGTCTCGCAGCCGCATCCATGAAACTCGAGCCTGAAGAGGTGCTGATGGTGGGAGATGATATCGAAAGCGATATTGAAGGTGCGCAAAGAGCCGGCATGAAGGCGTGTCTGGTCAAGACCGGCAAGTTTCGTCCGGCAGATTTAAACGGTTCGATCAGCCCCGACTATATCGTCGAGTCGATAGCCGATCTGCCGGCACTGCTTTCGTAGAACAGTGGCTGTCAGCTTTGGGTATAATCGTTTTGTTTTATATTTTACGGAGGCTTGTAGAGTTGTTGAGAGTAATAAATACAGGAGGCACATTCAACAAGATATACGACCCTGTAAAAGGGGAGTTGGTCGTGCCGCCTCACAGCAAGGCGGTCGAGTCGGCTCTATATTCGTTGAAGCATGGATGCAAGGTAACGGTGCAGGGGCTTTTGTACAAGGATAGTCTGGATATGGATGACTCAGATCGAAAAAAGCTTTGTGATGCGGTTTTTGGCAGTTGTGAAGATATGATCGTAGTAGTTCATGGAACCGATACGATGCATAAGAGTGCCTCCGTGATAGACAGAAGTGCCGGCGGTTTTCATGAAAAGAGGGTGGTTCTTACAGGAGCGATGGTCCCTTTCTCGATAGATCCGGTTGAAGCGACGGCGAATCTGGCTTCCGCGATAACGGCGGTGAGGTATCTGGCCCCCGGTGTCTATATCGCGATGCACGGTTATGTACTTTTGTATGAAAATATTGTAAAAAACCGCGAACGCGGAGTTTTCGAGCGGGTAGAGTGATGGAGTGTATAGTCTTTTCTACATCGAGGCAGATTCGCGACTTTGTTGCCCAAAAAGAGGATACTCTCCTTCCAAAACTATATACTATGGAAGAGTTCGTGCGGCGCGCTGTAGTAGTGGAGGGAAGGGCGTTCGTGGATGACGATAGCAGAGTGCTGTATCTGTACAGGGCTATCGGGGATCTGGATATCGCACCGTTGGGATTTGAAAAGGAGTTTTTGAGCTTTCTTGAAAACAGCCCTTTCCTTTTCGCTTTTTTGGAAGAGGTGTTTGCGGAGCAGGTGAAGATCGGAGACTTGCGCTTTGCCGACACTTATGCCGACTTCGAAGATCATCTGAGCTTGCTGGAGAAGATATATGAAAACTACGCCAAAGAGCTTGAAAAAGATGGACTCGTAGATCGTATAACGATCTCTGAGTACAGGCTCAACGACAATTTTCTAAAAGAGTTTTCCCGTATAGATATCTATGTGGACGGCTATCTAAGCCGATTCGAAACCGGGTTGCTGGACCGGATAGAGAGACCTTTGTATATCCATTTTGCGGCTACACCTTTTAACAAAAAGCTGATAGAGAGGCTGGGTGCGAAAGAGGATGTCGCTACCGGTTACAGATATGTTTATGACTGGAATCGTAAAGATTTTGAATCGCTAAAGCCCATGAAGCGCTTCGATCCGGAAAGTATAGAAGCGGCCGCTTTCAGCGAGAGAATAGATCAGGTTGCGTTTGTTCTCAAGAGTGTAGAGAGATTCGTGGAGGATGGGGCGGATCCCGGCAGGATAGCCGTCATAGTGCCGGACGAGTCTTTCGCGGAGTATCTCAAACTCTTCGATGAAGCCGGAAATTTCAACTATGCGATGGGAACCCCATTCACTCATAGCGGATACTACAGAAGGCTTGCCGATCTGTATGACGCTTTGAGCGGAAGAAGCGAAATAGCGAAAGAGAAGGCTGATCGAAGCGGTCTTGCGAAGCGGTTTGCGCAGGTGAAGGATTTTGACTCTTTTATCGATTTTCTGGACGGACTTGAGGTCTCACTGCGAGAACATGAAACGATCGACGAGACGAAGTATCTTTTCGGAAGGCTCGCTCCTCTTTTAAACAGTGAGCCGCCGTTGAGTCTTCTCGATCTTTGGCTAAGAAGGATAGGCTCTCTCAAGCTCGATGACGTCGGCGGCGGGAAAATAACGGTTATGGGAGTTCTCGAGAGCAGGGGTAAAAGCTTCGACGGTACGGTTATCGTGGACTTCAACGAAGATACAGTACCAAAAACCGGCGAGAATGATCTCTTTTTGAACTCCTCTATAAGAGCTCACGCCGGAATGCCTACCAGACGCGACAAGGAGAATCTGCAGAAAAACTACTACTATCTTCTTATGCTCGAGAGCGAAAGGGTCGCTCTTTGTTACACCGAAAACGAAGAGTCCATGCCAAGCCGCTTTTTGAAAGAGCTGGGCATCGGGGAGGCTTCGGCAGCGGACTCTTTGTACAGACCCGTCATCGCACCGCAGACACGGGAGCCGAAACACTACTCTGGAGTGATAGAGGGTCCCAGTCCCTTTTTGCGAGAGAGGAGAGTGACTCCTACAAGGCTCAAGGATTTTCTCGTCTGCGCAAGGCGTTTTTACTACAGGTACGTTCTGAATATTTCAGACGATACCCCTGGTGAAGAGAATATCGGTACACTTATCCACTCTTCCCTGGAGGCGGCCGCCGGTATGAAAGAGCGGTTTATATCTTTGGATGACTATTTTGGATTCGTCATGGATCATCTCTACAAAAACGCCTCGAGCACCATGCAGCGGCTGGAGCTGTCCATTTCGTGGCAGATGCGTCTTGAAAGATTTTGCGAAAGCGACTTCGACACGTTGAAATCGGCGACTCAACCGGTTGTAGAGGATTGGTGCAGTGTCGAATTTGAAGGTTTTACAATAAGCTCCAAAATAGACAGAGTAGACGTTTTGGAGTCGAAAGTGCGTCTAATCGACTATAAAACCTCAAAAAATCTGAAAGAACTCCTTGAAGACGAGAACGATTTTCAGCTCCTTTTTTACCGTTTGTGGGCCGAGTCTGTATATCCGGATAAAGAGATAGAGACGATATACTGGGATCTATATGACTCGAAAGAGATACCGGTAGATACGTCAAACAAAGATGAAAGGCTCGAAGAGCTGCTTCGTTCCTTGATACATACCGGGATTCAGAGATTCGATATGACCGATGACGAGTCCGCATGCAGCTACTGTGACTACAAGATTGCTTGCGGCAGATGAAAAAGGCCGGAAAAAGTGTTAAAAAATTACTAAAAAAAACGATATCGTCTATATAGCTGTGTGGAATTTCTACACCGGCCGTAAAAAATGACTCCTGGAATCTGCCGATGAATAACAAAGAACGGTTTTTGAAACGTTTCAGACTCTTTCGTACCCTTGTCGTAGCGTCGAAGAGGCCTGAAGTTTTCGAGTTCTCTTTACCGTACGAAAAAGAGTGTCGCTTCACTCTTTGCGAAGAGCTGGAGAGTATCGATATGAAACACTCTCCACAACTGCTTGTGTACTTCATGGACGATGATTTGCGTTTGTCCGAAGAGTGTATGCAGAGACTGAAAGATCTGCCATACTGGCAACTGCTTATTTTCGCTAAAAAGATAAAAGATCCTTCGGTCATGGAGTTTGCCCTTGAACACAGAGCGTTCGGTCTATATAGTCTACCGGCCTCTGAAAAAGAGTTCACCTCGGCACTATCGTCAGTCGTTCCCGCCATCATAGAGAGACTGCAGGAGAGTTCCCGTCTGGCGCAGCTTCAGAAGATAACGGAGATGGGACCCGCAAAACTGCTCTTTGGAAGCGGCGGCCAGATCGTCTACCTAAACATGCGTGCAAAAAAACTTTTCGGTATCGACAACATGAAAGATGCCGGTGATGAGGTATCAAAGCTTCTGGAGCCGTTGAGAGAGGGTGGCGAGGGGACTCTCTTTCTCGAGACGGAGTATAAAGACAAACGCCTGATGATATGCAAAGATGAAGAGAGTGCGTCCAAAGAGAGTCTGTACACCATACTGGAGCTCGGCTCTGTAGCCGGAGGCGGATTCGCCTCGTATGTGACCCGTATAGAGTTTCTTGACCGTTTGAAAGACAAGATGGCCCAAAGAATAGACTATGACGAGCCGCTTTCGCTTGTAATGTTGCGTATGGGGAACTTCACACAGGTGGCGGAAGGGTTTGACTGGATGACTCTTCACGAGATACAAAAAGAGCTCGACAAGATTTTGGTGAAATCATTTGAAGGTTTTGAGAGTTACGCTCTTTGGAAGCCGGATATGGCGCTTTTGCTTTTCGAGAATATTCATACCGACAAGATAAAAGATAGTATCTCCTCTTTCATTTCGCAGATTCAGCTGCACAGATTTGCGCACGATATAGTGCCCGCGATAGATTGTACGCTGATAGAGATAGGAAGCGGTGATCTGAATGCGACGATCAACCTGATCGAAAAAGAGTATATGGGCTCGTTAAGTGTCGCGGATACAAAAGAGTTTTCCGTATATCAGTTATCGAGCAGTTCGGACGCCGCTAACGAGCCTGATATGCTTCACAGACTGCTTACCGGTATAATGACCGCTCAACACCCTCTCAAACTTCTAAACATCTACAAAGGTCTTCCCATCAGTACCCAAAGCAAAATATTGAAGATGGAGGAGGATAAAATCATAGTTACGGCGGAAAAGATTCAGAAGTTTGTGATGGAAATGGAAAAAGAGGTGGTTTTGCAGTCGGCACACCTGCCGGGCGATATTCACGCGGAGGTGCATTTCATAGATTCCGGCAGGCCGCTGGCCATTCTCAAAAACCTCGAAATGATGAAAACTTCGATAAACAACCGCAAGCATACCCGCGTCACAGTCACATCCAGACTGCCAATAACTCTGAAGATAGACAAAAGCCACTACACAGGCTACGTACACGATATCTCCATCAATTCGATAGCTATCCTTTTCAATAGCGACAAGTTCGAAGAGAATGTGCTAAAAGGGAGCAGAGCCGAAGTCTCTTTCAAACTTCCCTGGCAGAACGATGAGGGGTTTGTAAATATCACTCTACAGGCGAGTGTACTTTTCAACCGAAATGAAAAGGAGTTTCACAAAGTTGTAGTACTTCTCGAACCTGACGATACCGGCGAAAGCTATATCTTCGACTATATCTACAAACGCCAAAAAGAGCTCATAAGAGAGATCAAGTCCCGCCTATGAGCTGATGGCGGCCGCCGCTTTGATGAGATTTAGCGGATTGTGGGCGCCAATATATACCGGTATAGGCTCTTTACCGCAATCGAATAGTCCGTATACAGCTTCCTGGGCGCTTCTTACCGAATACTCGACCGTAAAGACACAATCGTCATCGATTTCTGTAAACTGCCCCAAAAAGGCGAAGTTTGTAGAGCCTTTCGGAATGACATCGGGTCTGTCTCCCGGTTTTCTGGGCATAAATAGAGAGTCTATGAACGGCATGGAGACCGGTATGGCGTTTACAACCCCGCCTCTTTGCATCACAGGCTCCATAAGGTCTATAATTTTCAGGTGATACCACAGCTCTTCGAGTATCTCCTCTCCTGTGCATTCGCTCATCGGCTTTTTGACGTGGTTGCCGATGCGGTCGGGATAGAGGGCATATCCCCAGAAGATTTTGATATCTTTCGGCTGGTCGGGGAAGTGTGGCTGACGTGCTATGACTATGGACATGAGCCAGTTCGAGTCCGTCATGGTGACCAGCCCTCCGGTTCCGTCCACATTGCCGGTAAAATCCTCCATATAGTCGTGGAATGTGCTATCTTTCATGGTTACCGTAAAGGAGTACCACTTCTGAAGATCGATATTGTCGCAAAAAACTCCCGGATTCCCGAACGATGGATCTTTTTCGGCCACCCTTTTCCAAAGCTGCCACGCACCGGAAGAGTCTACACCTTTCAAAACGGGAGGACGATGCAGATCTCCGGCATCTGTGCTGTCGGTTATGGATCCGTTTGTGAAAAATAGAAAATCCCCCTTTTCAAGAACAACGATCTCTCTCTTTTCATTCCTTACCAGATGGAGTGCGGTCGCGCTTTTATACTCTTTGAAGAGGTCGAAATCTATATCGGTGACATATGTTTCAAATTCGAATCTGACACCTTTGTCCTCGAGGTAGTTTTGAAGCGGCAAAACAACGGAGTGGTACTGGTTGTATTTTGTACGCAGGATTCCGCCTATATATTTCAACCCAGGCATCAGATGCATGAAGCGTCTCATATAGCGCCTCATCTCGGCCAAAGAGCTCCATCTTTGGAAAGCGAACATGGATGTAAATATAAGCCAGAAGTTGGTGGAGAAGAATCCGAGGGTAAACCACTCTTCGATCCGTTTGCCGGCCAGAAGCGCCTCCGGTGTAAAGAGAAGCTCCATCATTAAAAACTGATCTTTCTCTCCTATGCCGTAAGAGGAGAGGTCCACCTTTTTTCCATCTTTGAGGAGTCTCGCTTGCGCATGTGAAACGAACCTCTCGTTAAACTCCATACTCTCTTCGGTAACGCTTTTGTCAGGATCGTCGTAGGAGGGAATGTTGGAGAGCAGATCCCAGTAGCACCGATACTCCTTTTCATGCATTCTCCCGCCTCTTATGAGGTATCCGTTTTCTGGATCTCCGGAGCCGTCGAGCGCTCCGCCGGCAACACCGGACTGTTCAAAAATCGTGATCCGCTCCGGATTTACCTGCGCATCCTTTATGAGGTAGTACGCACTTGCCAATGCGGCTATGCCGCTTCCAACAAGATAGACTCTCGTATTTTCATCGGCTTTTGTTTTCATGATTTCTCCTTCTGCCCGTTGGATGGGGCCTGGCGGGCGCAATGCGCAACGACTATCCATACATTATAGCGAAAGGGAGTCCGGCCTGCTTCCGGAGTGAATTTTGATATGATAGCGGTAACGGAAAGAGAAAAGGGGTATGGATGAAACGATTGCTTGCGCTTAGTGCGAGTGCGGGAAGCGGGAAAACATTCTCTCTTGTCGCACGGTATCTTTCGCTGCTTTTTAACGGTGCCAACCCCTCGGAGATTCTGGCGATCACTTTTACCAACAAGGCCGCCGGAGAGATGCGAGAGAGAGTGATCTCTTCACTGGAGAGAATGCCGCCTGAGATGGCGGAAGAGATTGCCCGTATGAGCGGTCTGGATCCGAAAGCTGTTGAGTCAGGGCGCAAAGATGTGATGCGGCGCTTTCTCTCGGCGGATCTGAAAATAATGACGATAGACAGATTCATCCACCAGATACTGCGCAGATTTTGCTGGTATGCAGGGGTGCGGAGCGACTTCGAGATTGCACAGATGCCCAAAGAGGAGTTTTTCGAGCGCTTCTTGCAGAGTCTTGGCGATAGAGAGTATGCGAATCTTGTCGAATTTGCACGCTCTCAGGAGCGTAAAAGCCAGAGCTTCATCAACTTTTTCGAGATGCTTTACGAGAAGGACAAAGAGCTTTCGGGAGTGGTCGATTCGGCTGCGGTTGGAGGAGGCTGCAGTGAAGACGAGGCGATGGAGATAGCCGAGAAGATCGCCGCTTTTCTGCTTGAGAGCCCTCTTAGCGAACGTGGAAAAAAGACGATGAGGTTCAAGTCGCTTGCTGATGTCGTCTCCAAAAGTTGGTTTGCAAAAGAGAGTCTGAACTACTGGGACTATAAAAAGGTCTACGATCCGGTTCTCGATCTTTGGCTGGCCGAGCTGAAGGATGCGGTACGCAGATACTATATGGATAAAGAGAGATTTTTTCTCTCGTCCATATTTTCACTCTATGAGCGTTATAAAACGGTCAGGACCGATC
This sequence comes from Campylobacterales bacterium, assembly GCA_027065635.1. GTDB lineage: Bacteria > Campylobacterota > Campylobacteria > Campylobacterales > Hydrogenimonadaceae > Hydrogenimonas. The sequence goes on from JAMONQ010000043.1 coordinate 16,176, forward strand.
ATATGAAAAGGGCGGGGACTCTGCACTTCAAAGATATAGAACATCTTGTCTACGATCTTCTGCACAGAGGCGATTTCAACGACT
>JAMONQ010000044.1 GCA_027065635.1 Campylobacterales bacterium
CTTGTGTTAAAAGAGGGGAGAGACTTCAGACGTATAGTAAACTGCGAAGGCTGTGACGAACCGATGCTGCTGGTAACGGCCATAGCCAATCCCTCGAGACTCGAGCCGTATCTGCCAGCAGAACTGGTAAAGGATAGACTAATACTCCCGGATCACGCCTGGTTCGATAAAGAGCGGATTTTATCGGCTATGAGGCGTGCCGGGGTCGAGAAGATTCTCACGACACAAAAAGATCTTGTAAAGCTGGAAGGCTTCGGTTTGAAAACGGCGGTTTTGAGACTCAGACTGGAGGTAGTGCCGGAGTCGGTGGAAAAGGTGGTGCAGGCGGTAGCTTCATACGATTGAAAGTATCGTGTTTCTTTTTCTTTTACCTTCAAACTGTTATACTCTGCACTGCTTAAAAAAGGTTTTTCGGAGTTTTAGATGCAAAAAAAGATGCAAGTAGTAAAGACACTGCTCGATACCCTTCCTTTCATCAAGAAGTTTGCCGGTCACACTATCGTTATAAAGTTTGGGGGTGCGGCACAGGTAAATCCGCAACTCAAAGAGAAGTTCGCCCAGGATATCGTACTGATGCACCTGGTAGGTATACGTCCTGTGGTGGTCCACGGCGGCGGACCGAAAATCACACAGCTGCTTGCCGATCTCGGAATCGCCACGGAGTTCGTGGAGGGACAGCGTGTCACTACCAAAGAGGCGATGCGGATCGTGGAGATGGTGCTTAGCGGTGAAGTGAACAAGGAGATCGTTTCCGCACTAAACGATCACGGCGCAAAAGCTATCGGTATCAGCGGCAAGGATGGATGTTTTATCCAGGCGCGGGCGAAAGATCGCAGCAAATGGGGATATACCGGCGTAATCGAGGAGATAAATGCCGAAGTGGTACAAAATCTCATGAACGAGGACTTCATTCCCGTCATAGCTCCCATAGCCGCCAGTAAAGATCCGGGGGAGCCGGGCTTCAATATCAACGCAGATCTTGCGGCCAGCAAGGTGGCGGTGGCACTCAATGCGAGCAAGGTGGTTTTTCTGACCGATACGCCCGGTGTGCTCGATGGTGACGGCAAGCTTATCGGCACACTTGGAACCGAAAAGATCGCACTGCTGAAAAACGAAGGTGTCATCAGCGGCGGCATGGTGCCGAAAGTCGATGCCTGTCTGGAGGCTATCAACGGAGGTGTAGGCAAGGCGCACATCATCGACGGTCGCATAGAGCACTCGATACTGCTCGAGATTTTCACGAGCGAGGGTATCGGTACCCAAATCGTCCATTAAAGGATCAAATATGTCTAAAAAGGTATATTGCCTGGCCCATTTCAGAGCGAAAGAGGGAAAGGAGCAGGAGCTTTTCGAAGTTTTAAAGTCCCTCGAACCGGATACATTAAGAGAGGATGGGTGTATACAGTATATCGTGACACGAAGGGTTCAGAGCGAGTTCGCTACCGGCGATAGCTATCCGATCCTCTTCAATGAGGTCTGGGCCGATATGGAGAGTTTCGAGGCCCATTGCAGGCGAAAAGCCATCGTGGATTTTTTCGAAAGGGAGTGTCTTAGCGAGGATGGTATCGTAGATGCCTACAACGTCTGTCTCTATAGTGATGAACCGGAAAACTACGATGCACCGGTAAAAGGATAAAAAATGGCAACAAAATACAGGGTAGTGCTCGTTACGGTTTCAAATATGGCGGAAGCGAGAAGAATTGCGAGGAAGCTTGTAGAAAGAGAGCTTGCCGCATGTGTCAATATAATTCCCAAAATCGGATCCGTTTACCGCTGGGAAGGTGTCGTGGAGGAGGCACAAGAGACTCTTTTGATCATCAAGAGCGAGAAGAAGCTGGTCGAAAAGATCAAAAAGAGGGTTAAAAGGATGCACTCATACGAGGTTCCGGAAATACTCGTTTTCAAAGTGGACGACGGAGATGAAAACTATTTGAAGTGGCTCTCTTCAGAGGTGAGATAGCTCTCTTTGGGTATAATCGCGACCAGAAAACAACTTCAGGATAGTTTATGAAATTTATTGAAACCCGCGGAAATGACGGAGTGAAGCCTTCAGAGGTGACATTCAGCGATGCGATTTTGAGCCCTTCGGCGAGTTTTGGCGGTCTCTATGTGCCAAAACGGCTTCCGGATCTCGATCTGGGCTTTTTCAAAGAGCATATAGATAGCTCCTACAAAGAGCTATGCAGTGCACTTTTCGAGAAGTTTGACGTTGATATCGAAGGTGATGATCTGCAAAGAGCTCTGGATCGCTACGATCTTTTCGACGATCCCGAAGACCCGGTACCGTTGAGCAGGATAGAGCAGGATGCTTTTGTAAGCGAGCTGTGGCACGGGCCGACGAGAGCTTTCAAGGATATGGCACTTCAGCCTTTTGGATACATACTCTCGCGCCTTGCGCAAAAGAGAGGTGAAAAGTACCTCATAATGGCGGCTACAAGCGGCGATACCGGGCCTGCGACGCTGGAGAGTTTCAAGGATGCCTCTTCCGTGAAGGTGGTCTGTTTGTATCCGGCCGGCGGAACGAGCGACGTGCAGAGACTCCAGATGGTAACCGAAGATGCCAAAAACGAAAAGGTCATCGGAATACGCGGTGATTTCGACGATGCCCAAAACGCTCTTAAAAGTCTGTTGGCGAGCGAGAGTTTCAAGGAGAGTCTGAAGCGGAGCCATACCAGACTCTCCGCCGCCAATTCCGTCAACTTCGGTCGTATCATCTTTCAGATAATCTATCATATCTACAGCTATCTCCAGCTCGTAAAACGTAAAGAGATATCGATGGGAGAGCCTGTCTATCTCGTGGTTCCGAGCGGAAACTTCGGTAATGCTCTTGGCGGCTACTACGCAAAGAAGATGGGACTGCCGGTAGAAAAGATTTTGATCGCTTCAAATATCAACAATATCCTCACCGACCTTATAACTGAAGGTGAATACAATCTCGGTTCGAGGACTCTTGTCCAGACGACTTCGCCTGCTATGGATATTTTGAAATCGTCCAATATCGAGCGGATACTCTTCGACAAGTTCGGGGGTGAAAGGACCAAAGAACTTATGGAGAGTCTGGAGAGAGAGGGAAGCTACAGGCTCAGTGAAGAGGAGCTGCAGATGCTTCGCGAAGATTTCGATGCAACTTTCAGCAGCGACGAGGAAGGAAAGGCGGTAATAGCCCGTTACGCCGAAAGAGGATATATCATGGATCCTCATACAGCCACATGCCTCAAAGCTTACGAAACTCTTCGCAAAAAGAGCCTCAAAACCATCATATACTCCACTGCGGAGTGGACCAAGTTCAGTCCGACGGTATGTGAAGCTCTGGGGCACGAGGTAGAGAGCGATCTGGAGGCACTGAAGTGGGTGAGCGAGCACTACGGTGTCAAGGTCCCGGAGATGATCTTGGATCTCTTTGGCAAGGAAGTTGTACATGATACGGTGATCGACAAAGAGCGTATCGAAGAGGAGATTTTGAAGTTTATCTGATGAAGATCGCTATTATAGGAGGCGGTGCGGCTGGACTCACTGCCGCACTCGGAGCCTCCAAAGGGCCCAGAGAAGATATTCATATAGATATATATGAACAAAACTCGGATGTCGGAAAGAAGATTTTAGCCTCCGGCAACGGCCGCTGCAACATCTCCAATAGCGAACTGGGACCGCACAAATACCACGGCAAGGATCCGCACTTCGTTACCTATGCGCTGAAACGTTTCGGATACAGCGAGTTCGAGCGTTTCGTACACAGACTCGGCTTTTTTTTACATAAAACGGTAGACGGACGGGTATACCCTTTGAGCAACGAAGCGCGCTGTGTGCAGGAGGCGCTTCGCCGAGCCGTGATTTTAAGAGGCGCCAATATATTGACAAATCGCCGCATCGTGGAGCTAAAGAGGGTACAGAACTCCTTTTTTGTAAAGTCGGAAGCCGGTGTAGAGAGATACGATCGGGTTCTTGTCGCTACCGGTTCACCGGCTGCGCCGCAGCTTGGAGGGACGATAGAGGGTATGCGTCTTGCTCAGTCTATGGGCCACAATATTGTTGAACCCTATCCGACACTCGTAGGCTTGCATCTTGCCGGAAGAGTGCACGAGCGTATGAGCGGTGTGAAAATTCCGTCGCGCCTTACTCTCTATGTAGACGGCAGGGCGGCCAAAAGGTGCGAGGGTGATCTGCTCTTTACCCGTTACGGTATATCCGGATTTGCGACTCTGGATATCTCTACCGAGGCATCGTGGTATCTTTCGCAGAAAAAGGGTGTGGTTGTAGGAGTCTCTTTACTGCCCGACTACGACAGGCAGGCTGTTTTGGCAATGTTGCAAAGAGTTGTAAAATCGGCTCCCGATCTTACCCTGAAGGAGTTGATGCAGGGCGTTTTACCGCATAAGGTCGTAACGGAGCTGCTTAAATTCACCAAAAGTGATCCTTCCGTTTTGGCAAGAAGCGTAGATGCCAAGAGCCTTAGGCGGCTCGCTTCGACTGTGGTGGATTGGCGTTTTAGTGTAGTGCAGACTCACGGTTTCAAGCATGCAGAGACTGCCGGAGGCGGTGTTTTGACCGCCGAAGTGGATGCCAGAAGCATGGAATCGAAGATTGTACCTGGCCTCTTTTTTGCCGGAGAGGTTCTGGATATCGTAGGCGAAAGAGGAGGTTACAACCTGCACTGGGCCTGGGCCAGCGGCCATTTGGCCGGGGAAGGGCTTGTGCGCTAAGTTGTCGATCGGCTATGTAGAGTGTTCAAAGCCTTTACGAGTTTTATGATACGCTCTTTTGTCTGAATCGGGTGGATAGAGACTCTAAGCCAACCGGGTATAATTTCCAGATCACTGTCATCTTCGAGTCCAAGCAGGTCGTGTCCGTATGGACCGGCGCAGGCACATCCGGCACGTGTTTCAATCCCGAATCTTTCAGAAAGCTCTGCGCAAAGAGCGTACGGATCTCCGTTTTTGGGTACCAGCGATACGATACCGATGTTTTCGGCCTTTGGATTCCCCAGGATTTCGAATTTGTCACTTTTTGATATCTCGCATATGAAGAGGTCGTAGAGCTCTTTTTTCCGTCTCTTTATCCACTCCAGCCCCATTTCGTTTCGAAGCTGATATGCCAGAGCGGCTTTTATAAACTGCAAGATAGCAGGTGTCCCGGCATCTTCTCGCACTTCGGCGTCATTGTGGAAACGGTGGCTTTTGCGGCTAACGTAGGTTACCGTTCCGCCGCCCGGGTAGGTGGGAGCGATAGAGGTATCCACCAGATCCTTTTTTATGACCAGTACACCGCTGCTGCCGGGACCTCCAAGCAGCTTGTGCGGAGAGAGAAACATCACATCGAAAAGTTCGGATGGTATGTTCATGTATGCGGAGGTCGCCGCGGCGTCGAAGCATACTACGGCACCGTATCGTCTTAGAAGCGCCGATATTTCCCGATAGGGAGTGATGATACCTGTAGCGTTGGAGGCGATGCAGAATGAGCCGATGATCTCTCTTCCTTCGTTTTTTTCGAGTACCGACTCCAGATTTTTCAAGTCTACATACCCTTCGTTTGTCAGAGGCACTCTGTGAATGTCACAGAGTGATTCCCTGAAGCCAAGTTCGTTGGAGTGATGCTCGTATGGACCTACGATAACAAGAGGTTTTTGCTCCACGTCCGGTTTGCTGCCGAGCCTTTTGCAAACGGCCGGCGGGATATAAAGCCCCATGAGTTCCTGAAACCGTTTGATCGCCGCCGTGGCTCCGAAGCCGGTGGGAATGATCAGAAAGTCTTCACCTAACTCCAGCGAGGTTCTTAGTGAACTTCTGGCCGCTTCGTAGCATGATTGCATGGTTTTGGCCAGATGCGCCTCTTTGGAGTGAGTATTGGCATAGTGGGTGAGCAGCTCCTGGATGCGCATCTCTATCGGTTCAAAGGCGAGTCCCGTGGCTGTAAAGTCGAAATAGCTCTCTTTGCGTACACCGATACTCTTTTTCAAAATCTCTTCCGCACCTGCTCCTTTTTGCAGTAGCGGTCTGAAAATATTATCTACCATAACATTGTAATCCGTATACTTTTTCTTTATTGTAGCATATCTCGATTGAAATACTAAAGAATGTCTACTCTCCGTTTAGAAGTGAGTATGGTCGTCTTATCTGTTCGACAAGGGCGGGGATGCTTACATTTCTGCCTACACGGGCGAACTCTTTGCCGTCTAAAAAGATTATGGCGGTAGGAATGGAGAAGACTCCAAAATGTGCAGCGATATCGCTGCCGTTTTTGACGTCTATGGATACTCTCTCTATTTTGGGAAAGTTGGTTTCGAATGCTTCAAAAAGCTTCGGTTCGAGAGCGTGGCAGACATTGCAGTGCTCACCCCAAAAGTAGAGCATCACTCCGGTTTCGTCTTCCAAAAGTTTTTTTATCTTTTCAAGTGTCATGGTGAGATCCTTTTTTTTGCAATTTTACTACACTCATAGCCGTTTTGCCTTTCTGGTCGGGTTTCTTTCGAAACAAGATGCTCCCGGCCCACTCAAAGATCTTTTAGGTAGCCTTATGTAGCTGTTTGGAGTGTGTGTCGTGTGATATAATCGTTTTCGGATATTGAAGAATTTTAGCAGGAAGCATAAAAAAAGGAAACAGAAAAACCGTTATGGAGAGTTTGAAAGCGGCAAGGCGATTTATGGATGAGGCGGATGCGCTTCTTGTTACTGCCGGTGCAGGGATGGGTGTGGACTCCGGGCTTCCTGACTTTAGAGGCAACGAGGGGTTTTGGCGCGCCTATCCGGAGGCAAAAAGGCTTGGGCTCAGTTTTGTGGAGCTTGCCAATCCCATGTGGTTCGAGAGTGATCCGGCGCTTGCGTGGGCATTTTACGGACATAGACTGCACCTATACAGAGAGACGACACCTCATGAGGGTTTTTCACTACTTCTTGATATAGCGAGAGAGAAAAAGGAGTGGTTCGTCTTTACGTCGAATGTAGACGGTCAGTTTCAAAAGGCCGGTTTCGACGAAGATAGAATCGTCGAGTGTCACGGCAGCATCCATCATCTTCAGTGTACGGTATGCAGTAGCGGCATATGGCCGGCAGACGGAGTGTATATAGATATCGACAAGGAGCGTTTTCGTGCCAAAAGCTGGCCTGCGTGCGATGCTTGCAAGGCTACGGCGAGGCCAAACATTCTGATGTTCGGAGATTGGGGATGGGACGGAAGCCGTACTCAGGCGCAGGAGGAGAGATTCGATGACTTTTTGCAAAGAGTCGTACTGAACGGGCTCAAGCTCTGCATCGTTGAAATCGGTGCAGGTACCGCCGTACCTACAGTACGGCTAACCGGAGAGCGTGTGGCCGGACGGTTTGGCGGCAGGCTCATTAGGATAAATCCGGCGGAGCCCGAAATAGAGCCGGCACTTGGGGTTGGGCTGGCGATGGGCGGGCTCGATGGCATAAGAGCTCTTGTAGAGGAGGCCTGAAATGAAGATGGATACAATTTTAAAAGCATCCGCTCTGCTCTTTGGAGTGATACTTTTTACCGGCTGTCCATCCGAACAGAGCTATCTGTCCAAACATTCGAAAGCCTTCGTGGAAGGTTATAGGGCCGGATGCGAAAATGCCGAGGAGATGGTGGCGAACAGTTTTGTGGAAAAGGCGAACGATACACCCAGATACAAAGAGGACTCCGAGTATGCAAGGGGGTGGGACGACGGGTATTCGCGCTGCTATGCAAATGCGCAGATGGAACAGGATCTTGAGATACCGGAAATCTTTAAATAGTCGATAGTCTCGCGGATGAAAAGGCGGGACTCTTATCCCTCCAGCTCCTCTTGCAACTCCAGAAGCTCGAGGTAGCGATCAGCCTTTAGATTATACTCGACTTCAAGTTCGTTCAACTCATCCGTCAGATCCTGGATCCCTTTTTCCATATAGCACTCCGGGTCGGCCAGACATCCGTTTATTTCGGCGATACGGTTTTCGAGCCGCTCTATCTCTTCGGGCAACATCTCGAGCTCCCGCTGCTCTTTGTAACTGAGTTTTTTCTTCTTTTTGACAGCAGGCCTATGATCGCTACTCGATTCACTCTTTTTGGCTTGCAGATCGCGTTCGAAGTGTTCGAGACTTTTGAGCTCTTTTTCGATAGCCAGAAATTCGGAGTATGGCTGGTAACTCTCCTCCACGATACCATGACCCTTGAAGATGAAGAGTTTTTTGGCAATCTTGTCTACGAAGTAGCGGTCGTGGCTTACGAAGATGAGTGCACCGGAAAAGCCGAGCAGATACTCTTCGAGAATATTTATCGTAGGGATATCGAGGTCGTTTGTCGGTTCGTCGAGAATAAGGCAGTCGACCTTTTTGGTAAAAAGTAGCGCAAGAGCGACACGGTTCTTTTCACCGCCGCTTAAGACACCTATCTTCTTGTCGAGGTACTCCTTCGGGAAAAGAAAGTTTTTCAGATAGCCGTATACGTGCATATTCTTTCCCTGAACATCTACACGGTCTCCACCGAAAGGACAGAAGGTTTCGATGAGGTTCTTTTCGTCGTCGAGCATTTCTCTATGCTGGTCGAAGTAGCCTATTTTGAAATCTCCCCGTTTTATAACACCGCCGTCGGGCTTCTCCCTGCCGAGCAGCAGATGCAAGAAGGTAGATTTTCCGCTGCCGTTCTTGCCCACGATGGCTATGCGGTCTTTTTGCAGTATCCGGTTGGAAAAGTTGTGGATCAACTCCTTGTCGCCGAGCCGTTTTTGAAGATGTTCTATTTCGAACAGGACCTTTTTGCGGCTGATACTCTCTTCACGGTTGAAGTGGTGTTTTTCACGCTCGAGTTCCAGTTTGATCTTGCGGATTGCGGATGGATTCTTTTTCGCCTGCTCACGCATCTCGAGTACCCGTTTTTTTCGCCCTTCGTTACGCTTGAGTCTCGCCTTTACACCGCGGCGAAGCCACTCCTCTTCGGCTTTGAGAAGTTTCAGGAGATTTTCGTGCTCTTTCGCCATCGCATGCAGAAGCTGCTCTTTTTGTTGCAGATAGCTTTCGTAGCCGCCTTTGAAGCTTCTGAGGCTATGATCGTCTATCTCGACGGTCCGCGTAGCTATTCGGTCGATGAAATAGCGGTCGTGAGAGATTAGAAGAAGTGTGAACTTCTCTTTCAAAAGCAGATCTTCCAAAAATTCCACCATGTAGACATCCAGATGGTTCGTAGGCTCATCCAGCATCAGGATATCCGGTTTTTTAAGAAGCAAAGAAGCGAGTGCCACCCGTCTTTGCTCTCCGCCGCTCAACAGATTTACCGGACGCGACTCGTATGTTTTCAGATCGAACTCTTTTAGGATACGCTCGATCTTGTCATCGAGATTCCAGGCATTGTGGTAGTCGAGAAACGCGGTAAGTTTTGCGTGTTCCTCCAGCAGAGATCTGTTTTCGAAGTCGGTCGCGAGCTCTATTGAAACCTCTTCATATCTCGATTTTGCCGCCTGAATTTCTGTAAGCTCCTTTTCTATCGCTTCTCTTACGGTTATTCCCGGCTCAAAAAGAGGCTGCTGCGAAAGCATCTCTATGCGTATTCCCTGCCTGACGATACGTTTGCCGGCGTCCGGTTCTATCTCACCGCTGACGATCTTCATCAGCGTACTCTTGCCGCTGCCGTTTCTACCGACTATCACGATTCTTTCATATTCATCGATATGAAAGTTTATACCCTTGAATATGACTTGCGATTCGAACTGTTTGTCCACTTCCAGTAGATCGACGAGTGCCATGAGAGCCTTTTCTTACAAAGTAAATATATATGTACAAATTGAAAAGAGATTTTAACCTAACTTGGCTATAATCACCATTATTTTGAGACAGGGGGAGGAGTCTATCATGAAAGGTTTTGACAGATGGGTATGATCGAACTGCTCTCCCTCGTTTTTTTCCTCTATGTACTGGTAAAGATCTATATAAGTGTAATGCAGATCGGCTTCGTCGCCCGCGCAAAACATATGAATCCGGTCCTGATGACTCCGAGTAGATATATCAAGGCGGCCAACTACCTGATTTCTACTGAGCGGATCAAGATCGTAGAGACGTTGATAGAGTATGCTCTTTTCCTCTTCTGGCTCTCGTGGGGTATAAGATGGCTCGATACGCTGACCTGGAATATGAACCCTATCCTCCAGGCGGTTGTGGCTGTGAACCTCTTTCTGATCGTAAACTATATAGTGGAGCTTCCTTTTACCATCTACAAGACCTTCGTAATCGATGAGCGCTTCAAGTTCAACAATATGACTCCGGAGCTATTCATAAGTGACCAGATAAAGAGCGGACTTTTGACTCTGGCAATCGCTTCTCTTCTGAGTGCGGCGATAGCCTGGATCATCATGTATGTACCTATGTGGTGGCTATTTAGCTTTTTGCTTGTTTTTGCTGTGATCGTCCTTGTAAATCTTCTCTATCCCACACTCATAGCTCCGATGTTCAACAAATTCACCCCGCTGCAAAACGAAGAGCTCGATGCCAAGATAAGGGAGCTGCTCGAAAGAAGCGGATTTGAGAGCGAGGGTGTCTATGTGGTGGACGCCAGCAAGAGGGATGCAAGGTTGAATGCCTACTTCGGAGGTCTCGGAAAGAGCAAGCGTGTCGTACTTTTTGATACTCTGCTGCAAAAATTGAGCGACAGGGAGTTGTTGGCCGTTCTGGGTCATGAGCTCGGTCACTTCAAACATCACGATATATATAAAAACATCGCTATGCTTGGAACCATCCTCTTCGTAGGTTTTTATATCTTCGGCCATATTCCGACAAGCTTTTTCATGGAACTTGGCGTCAGAGAGACACCTGCGATGCTGATGGTGCTTTTCATGCTTCTGATTTCCGTCTTTCTGTTTATCTTTATGCCTGTCATCAGCTTTATTAGCCGTAAAAACGAGTACGAGGCCGATCGTTATGCGGCGCAGCTTTGCGATGCGTCCGACCTTGCGAGTGCTCTCAAAAAACTGGTCGAAGAGAACCAGAGTTTTCCCAAGGCTCATCCGCTGACGATATTTTTCTACTACTCACATCCTCCGATAGTAGAGCGGCTCAAGGCTCTCGGAGACAAGAGCGTAGTCGATACCAAGAGTGATGAAGCGCTCAAGGGAGAGTGCAGTCTGTGACGATTGAGGAGGCTTTGAAAAAGGCTTCTGCAATGCTTGTGGGTGTTGCCCAAAGGCCCCGGCTCGAGGCTGAAATACTGATGGGGTTTCATCTTGGGTGGGATCGAAGCCGGCTGCACGCTCATGGCGGAGAGTGCATAAAGGAACATGGGCTATACTTCGATCTTGTCCGCAGGCGTGTCGCCAACGAGCCTGTAGAGTATATTACCGGTAGAGTCTCTTTCTATGATATAGAGCTTGAAGTGGGCAGAGGAGTGCTCATAGCGCGTCCCGAGACCGAGCTGCTTGTCGAAAAGGCCGCTTCTGTCATATCTTCTTGCGGTATAGAGCGTATGGCCGAGATAGGTATCGGAAGCGGAGCGGTCAGTATCGTTCTTGCACGCAAGTTTCCCGATCTGCATATTGTAGCTACCGATATAAGCGGATCCGCTATCGAGTATGCCAAAAGGAATATTGCACGTTACGGCCTCTCCGACCGTATAGAGCTACTCGAGTGCAATCTGCTCGATGGTGTCGGCGCCGATATACAGATGCTGGTTTCGAATCCGCCATACATTGCCAGGAGTTTCAAATTGCCGGCACCGCTCGATTATGAACCTGAAAATGCGCTGATCGGCGGTGAACGTGGAGATGAACTTTTGCTGAAGATCATCGATACGGCATACGAACGGCAAATTCCACATCTTCTGTGCGAGATGGGGTATGATCAGAGAATCTCGATAGAGTCCTACTGCAAGCAAAAAGGTTACGGTCAGCCCGATTTCTATAAGGATCTGGCGGCTCTTGATAGAGGATTTTATCTGAAACTGAAAGGAAAGCAATGAAAAAGCCAAGCTCCCCCATAGAGCTTTCTATGCCTAAATATTTATGGATCCCGTATCTTATATTGCTTGGAATCACACTCGGAGTCGCTATTTGCGCCGGAGTTTTTGCCGCCCCGGTGATCTTTCATGCCGACGATCTGCTTGGCGGCGGAGTGCTCACCCACTATCAGGAGGGTCTTGTGATGACACAGATTTTCCTCAAGATCAATATAGTCGTAAATGTCACCTGTGTTGCGATCCTCGTGGCCGAAGGATACCACTTCATACGCTTCTACCGTGACCAGATCACCTTCTACAGCGCCTTTGTGACCGTATGGAGCGGGTTTATGTTCACACTCTACTATACTCCGCAGATTTTGGAGTTTCAGGCGCAGGGTGAATCGATCCTGAAGAACGAACTCTTTCAGAAAGCGCATATAGCGTCTGAGTGGGATTTCAAGATCTTTGTGGTAGCATTGACGATACTTTTGGGACGATATCTTTACAGAAAGATCGTCTGACGAGGTGGAGGGATGATTGAGATCAAGGGGTTAAAGAAGAGTTTTGGCTCCAAACATGTGTTAAAAGGGGTCGATCTTACGATCCCCAAAGGTAAGACAACAGTGATTCTCGGGCTATCAGGCGGCGGAAAATCTACTATTATAAAACATATCGTAGGATTGCTCAAGCCGGATGAGGGTGAGATATGGGTCGATGGCGAGGAGATCAGCCGTGCCGATGCAAAAGAGCTCAGACGGATCAGAAAAAAGGTCGGGTTTCTCTTTCAAAGCGGTGCACTCTTTGACAGTATGAACGTTTTTGAAAATGTGGCTTTTCCTCTGCGTGAGCATACCGATATGAAAGAGGAGGCTATAAGAGAGAGGGTTGTAGAGAGGCTTGAGATGGTAGCTTTGAAGCCCAAAGAGGTGATGCATCTTTTCCCGGACGAGCTTAGCGGCGGTATGCGCAAGCGTGTCGGTCTGGCGCGTACAATCGTACTGGACCCGCAGATCATTCTTTACGATGAGCCTACCAGCGGTCTCGATCCGATTACAAGCGATCTTATTTCACAGATGATCATTCATCTCAAAAAGAGGCTCGGAGTGACATCTGTATTGATTTCTCACGATATCAAGGAGAGTTTCAAGGCGGGTGACTACTTTGTGATGCTTTATGACGGAAAGATTATCGAGAGAGGAGATGCCGAACACTTCAGGCATACGAAAAACCCATACGTAAGACAGTTCCTGGACGGGAAGAGTGAGGGTCCCATCCAGTTTCAGGAGCGTTGAGCCGTATCAATCCATCTGGTTTCGCATCCAGGTGGGTATGTCGAGGATCTCTTCGTTGTCATAACCGCCAACCACCTTGACTCTCGGAGTGCTTGAAGGTATGACCGACTCTTCGAGTTCTGGCTGCATTAGAGTGATCTGCTGCTTCTTGGACTCTTTTTTCTGCTCTTCTATCTTTTTATCCTCTTCATTTTCGAAACCGGTAGCCACAATAGTGATTTTCACTTCATCAGGCGAGAGGCTCTCGTCCGTGGTGGTACCGAATATTACATGCGCATCTTCATCGGCATTGTCTTCAACGATACCCATTGCTTCACTGATCTCGAGCAGCGGATAATCCGGGTGGATATGAAAGTGTACCAGCACTCCCATCGCACCGTTTATACTCATGTTGTCAAGCAGCGGTGATTCTATCGCGTTTTTTACAGCTTCATATGCGGAGCTTGGGCCGTTTGCCTCACCGACTCCCATCAGCGCGAGACCGCGATGGCTCATGACGGTATTTACATCCGCGAAGTCGAGATTTATATCGTGTTCCCCTTTTGAGAGAATTACGTTGCTGATACCGCTGACGGCCCGGCAGAGGATATTGTCTACCATCTTGAAACTCTCTTTGATGCCCAGATTCTTATCTATGATGCTAAGGAGTTTTTCGTTTGGAATGACGATGATAGAGTCACTCTCTTTTTTCAACTCTTCAAGACCGCTTTCGGCAAGTTTTTGTCGTTTTCTGCCTTCAAATCTGAAGGGTTTGGTCACAACGGAGACGGTAAGAGCACCTACCTCTTTCGCAGCCTGGGCGATAATCGGGGCCGCGCCTGTTCCTGTTCCGCCTCCAAGACCGGATGAGACGAATACTATATCCGCACCGTCGAGGACCTCTTTTATGGCTTCGAAGCTCTCGATAGCCGACTGTTGACCTATTTCAGGCTTCATGCCGGCACCAAGACCCTTGGTAAGCTTTTCGCCTATCTGGATCTTGTAGGGGGCTTTTGAAGTTTCGAGCGCCTGGACGTCGGTATTTGCAACGATCAGATCGATTCCCTCTATACCCTGATTTATCATATGGTTGATCATGTTTCCGCCGCCGCCGCCGACACCGATGGCTTTGATTTTGGCACCGCTTATTGTGGGGGACTCTTCGATTGAAAATTTACTGCTCACTCTTCACTCCTTCTAAAATATCTGGGTCATCCAATGCCACAGTTTTTTGATCTTTTGACCTATGCTCTCTTTTTCATCTTCCTGTGCAACTCTTGCAAGGGTCTGCTTTATCTCATCGTTTTTAAGGTTGCCCGGTTCAGGCTCATCTTTGGAGGTAAGCGATATATCACGGATATCTCCCTCGCTGTCCGGAGCGGCCGCACTCTTTTTGTGAAGCATCTTTCTGTTCGAATCGATCTCATACTGCGTGTAGCCTCCCGCTGCATACTCCAAGAGACCGACTGCTGTAGAAAAGGCCGGATCGTGAAGCGGTTTGAAATCACCTTCGAGCTGCAGAGGTCTTGCGATGCGTACCGGCATATTGTCGAAAATCGCCATAGCAAGCTCACGTATACCTTCGAGTTTCGTCATACCGCCGGTCAGTACTATACCTGCGCCTATCTGCTCTTTGAGGTTGCTCTTTTCTAACTCTTTTGCCAGAATCATCAGAGTCTCCTGAACTCTGGCCTGTATTACGTTATAGACGATTTCGAGCGATACTTCGTGATTCTCCTCTTCGTCACCGATGACCGGAATCTCTATCAACTCGTTCGACGGAGCCTTCAAGGAGCCGTATTCGAGCTTGATCTTTTCCGCTACATTAAGCGGCGTATGAAGTGCCATCGAAAGATCGTTGGTTATGTGGTTCGAGCCGACCGCCAAAAAAGTATTGAACCGGATGGAGTTGCCGGAGTGTACCACCATTTCACAGGTGGAGCCGCCCATATCTATTACGCAGACTCCAAGCTCCTTCTCATCTTCACCGAGTACGGAGATGGCGGAGGCGTAACCTGCGAGAACCACACTCTCTATCTCTATTCCGGCGGATTTCACCGCTTTTTTGAGGTTGCTGAGATTGGACTTCTGGGTTGTGATTATGTGAGTGTCTACCTCGAGGCGGCTGGCGTTCATGCCGAAAGGATCCTCTATGAACTCCTGCTCGTCCACTTTGAAGTTGTAGGGCAGTACATGAAGTACTTCGTACTCGTTTGGTATGTTCGCGTTGTAAAGAGCAGTCTGCATAACGCGATTGATCTCTTTGACGCCTATCTCCTGCTGGGGAATGTTTACAATGCCGGAACTGTTTATGGAACGTGTATACGCTCCGGAAATAGAGATGACAGCTTTCGGGGCGACAGTACCGGCGACACGTTTGGCATCGCTCAGCGCCTGGCGTATAGAACGGGATGTCAACTCTATATTTGTGATTGTGCCCTTGCGTACCCCTTGCGATTTTGCGACACCCGAGCCGACCACATGGACTCCGCTCTCTTTCTGTTCGGCTATGACAACACTGACTTTGCTGGACCCTATGTCAATGGCCAGAAGAGGTCTGCTCACTCGCTTTCCTTTAGATATATTTCGACAGGATACCTCTGCTGAAGCCTTTCGATAAGAGCGTTTTGCAGCAGAGAGGCTTTCAACTTTCGTGTATTCTCCTCTATGAATTCACGATTTTCTTCAAGCTTCTCTTCATTAAGCAACTTCTGTTCCACTATTTTGTAACTGACAGCCTTGTTGTCAAGAAGTATCGCTCCGGATGGTTTACCGGAAGTGAAAAGTTTTTGTAAAAAGGCCGCAGCTTCGTCGTTCGAAAGAGGTTTCAGCTTGTCAACGCTATCTCTTGTCAAAAAGTCTGAAAGGGTGCCGTCGCTCAGATCTTTACTGGCCGATAGTGCCAGTTCGAGCAGCAGCTCCTTTTTCCTCTCGGCTATATACTCTTTTTTTACCTGCTCATACGCCTCTTTGAAGGTCATGGGTCTTGGGAGGATGATTTCGTCAACCCTGACTATAAGATATTTGCCGTTCTCTA
>JAMONQ010000045.1 GCA_027065635.1 Campylobacterales bacterium
CATTTTCACTGATGCAGATTTCCGATTATCTCCAGACCAAAACCAACCGGAAAGAGGTTTTGGCCTGAGTTTTTGCCACTATCTTTCAAGAGCCTTCTTGAGGTCTTGCGGCGTATCTATACCGAAACTTCTGCTCTCGACACGGCACATCGCTATTTTAAAACCGTGAGAGAGCGCTCTAAGCTGCTCCAGCTTCTCTGTCTGCTCGAGTATGGAGACTGGAAGTGAACAGAAGCGCTCGAGCATACTGCGTCTGAATCCGTATATGCCTATATGTCCCTTGTATCCTTCAAACCCGCCTTCGCGATCGTACGGGACAGGACTTCTTGAAAAGTAGAGTGCGTATTCACTCTCGTCGGTTACGACCTTGACCAGGTTCGGATCGGTTGCCTCTTTCGCCGATATCGCTTTGTATGCCGAGCAGATCATGACATTTTCATCTTTGCCCACTCTCTCCACCAGGCTTTTGAGATCGTTTACCACTTCAGGTTCTATAAACGGTTCGTCGGCCTGTACGTTTATCACTATTTCACTCTTGTCGAGTCCCAGGCGTGTGGCTGCTTCATTTATCCGGTCCGTACCGCTTGTATGCTCTTTGCTGGTCATTACCGCCTTGATGCCGTGATCCAGGCAGATCTGCAAAACCTCTTCCGAGTCTGTGGCGACCGCTACCCGATCTATACTATCCACCGCTTTTGCCGTAGCTACGACCATCGGCACTCCGTCAATATCGGCGAGAACCTTTTTGGGGAATCTGGTAGAGCCGAGACGTGCCGGGATTATTATCATCAAAAACCCTTTTTGGGTATAATTCTACCAAAAACCGGGGATAGAGTGCTATTTTACCAGCCGCAAAAGGGATACCGCTTCAATAGTGACTCCATTTTTCTGTACGATTTTGTAAGCTCTTTCGCTCCTGCGGGAAGGATGCTCGATGTCGGTTGCGGTGTAGGGGTGATCGGCCTTTTGTTGGCGCGCGACTTCGATCTGCAGACCATACTTGTAGAGAAGCAGAAAATGATGGCTGATTTTGCCCGTAAAAATGCTGAAATAAACCGGATAGAGGCTCAAGTGCTTTTATGCGACTTCCTCGACTATGAAAGTGACGGGAATTTTGACCTGATAGTCTCAAATCCTCCCTTCTATCATGACGGAGTAATAAAGAGCGAAGATCCGCATATTCATGCCTGCCGCTACAATTCACATCTGCCGCCCGAGCTCTTCTTCGCGAAGGCGAAGCGGCTGCTGAAACCGAGAGGGGATCTCTTTTTCTGTTATGATGCCTCACAGGTTGCGGAGCTTGTGGGTCTTCTTGAGGGGATCTCTTTTACCGTCGAGCATATCAGGTTTGTCCATCCTCGTGCGTCAAGACCTGCCAAACTCGTAATGATACATGCCAGAAGAGACTCGAGGGCCAAGACAGTCGTAATGCCTCCCATGATACCTTTCGATGATGATGGGTATTCGAAAGAGGCGAAGGAGATATTCAAAAAAGCAAGGACACATACGATAAAATGTCAGATAGATTGATAGGTAAAGATGGCTTTGGCTATCTTTTCGATCCAAAAGCGTGTGAAACGTGCGGAGGGAACTGCTGTACCGGCGAGAGCGGACATATTTGGGTCTCCGTCCAGAAGATACCTCAAATGGCCGCATTTTTGGGAATAGAGAGCGATCAATTTATAGAAGAGTATCTGGAAAAGTCCGGATACAGGTATACCCTGAAGGAGAGGGAAGTAGTCGAAGGTGAGTATGACTGCATATTTTTCGATCGCAAAAAAAACAGATGTACTATATATCCGGTCCGTCCGGTACAATGTAGGACTTTTCCCTTTTGGGACTACTTTAAAGATCATGAAGAGGAACTTAGAAACGAATGTCCAGGTATTTATTGATCATACTCGTATCGCTGCTGCTTTTTGCGGGATGCTCCTTTAGAAGCGCTACAGACAGATTGGGCTCAGAGGGTTCCGGGAAGCAGGAATACAGATATTTCAAGTATGAAAACGAGTATATAATATATGCGCTTTACTATAAAGAACACAAAGATTATCTCAAGGCGTACACTCTATTCAAGGAGTTGTACGACAAGACTTCGAATCCGGAGTATCTGCAAGAGGCGGCGAAACTTCTTATCGCACTGAAAAAGTATGACGAAGCTCTCGAAGAGCTCAAGACTCTTTTGCAAAACGATCCGGAAAATGTAGAGCTTTACAGGCTGATGACGATAGCCTATATCAAGCTCGGAAAAAAGGATGAAGCGTTAAAGAGTGCCGACAAGGCTCTTGAACTCGATCCGGACAATCTTCAGAATGTCGATATGACAGCCTCCATCTATATGATGGAGCGGGAGTACAAAAAAGCGTACGAAGCTTATGAACACTACTATGAAAAGCACCATGACGACGAGTCTCTGATCAGAATGGCTTCTATACTCTTTCACAAGATGAATGACCGAAAGAAGAGTATGAAGCTGCTTGAAAGTCATAGAAAAATCATAGGCTGTAGTGAGAAGGTGTGTCTCTTTCTCGCCGAAATATACAGACAGGAAAACGATCTGGATGGTCTGGCCTCAGTATATTCAAACCTGTATGAGGCTACCGGAAAGAGTGAATATGCACAAAAGGCGGCAGAGATATATACCTATGAAAAGCGGTATAAAAAGGCTATCGAGATTCTCGAGGCTTCTGATGCCGACGAGAGACTGCTCCTCGCCGTTTTGAAGCAGTCAAGGGAGTACAAGAAGGCTCTCGCTCTCGCTAAAAAGCTGTATGAAGAGACACTCGACCCCATTTGGCAGGCCGAGTATGGCGTACTTCTTTATGAAGCGGCTGAAAAAAAGGACGATCCCTCTCTTTTGAAAAATGTGCAAAAAGCTCTCGAATCGGCATTTGAAGAGGGCGTGGATGACTCTTTGTACCTGAACTATCTCGGTTATCTTCTCATAGATCACGATCTGGATATAAAAAGAGGTATGAAACTGGTCGAAAAGGCTCTCGAAAAAGCGCCGGACTCTCCTTTCTATCTCGACTCTCTTGCGTGGGGATACTACAAGCTTGGAAAATGTGCTGATGCCAAAAAGTATATGAAGAGAGTGGTAGAGAAGATGGGACTCGATGACGAAGAGATCAAACTACACTGGGAAAAAATCAACAGATGCAGGAGCGAAAAGAAGTGATACTCGATGAAATTATTGCAAGAACGAAAATAGACCTTGAAAAGCGTAAAAAAGAGTTTCCTCTCGAATGGCTTGGCCGCTCCCTGGCATACAATCCCTTTCCGCCGAGGGATGTGCACAAGGTTTTGAAATCGACTCCGGAGAACCCATACAGGATCATTGCAGAAGTGAAAAAAGCGAGCCCTTCAAAAGGGGTGATAAGGGAGGATTTCGATCCGCTGCTTATTGCAAAGGCGTATGAGGAGGGCGGTGCCGACGCTCTTTCTATACTAACTGAGCCGCACTATTTTAAAGGGGATATCGAGTATCTCACACAGATTAGAAGATATGTGCCTATGCCACTGCTTAGAAAAGATTTCATCATCGACAAGTATCAGCTCGTAGAGGCGCTGGTATA
>JAMONQ010000046.1 GCA_027065635.1 Campylobacterales bacterium
ACCCTCGGACTGCCCGAAACGATGGTACGGGCGTTTATCAAAGAGTTTGTCACCACCTATATGAAAGATCTGCCGGAAGTCAAAGCCGCCATGGTCTCAAAAGATATACACGTAGTGAAAAAAGAGGCGATGAAACTCAAAGGGATCGCCGCGAATCTCAGGATGGAGCCGCTTGGCAAAGCGCTCGAAACCGTTCTGAAAGCGGACCGCAATACAGATATCGATGCCATCTGGAACGAGATAGACGCCTATATGCACAAACTGCTCCCTCTCTACGCTCCGGAGCTCGCCCTGGCCGGCCGTGAAGAGAAAAAAGAGCCGAAACCGGAGCCGGTATTCGAGACGGAGGCGACCGATGAGACGCCGCCTCCTGCCGCCGCCATAGAGGCCCCGGAGAACGAAAGCGGCGCCGAGACCCCGACGGAGGGATCATCAAAACTCAAACTCGAAGAGAAGGATACGGGAGAGACGATCATATTCGATCCCAACGAAGCCGCCGATGCACTGGGGCTGCCGGAGTCTTTGATTCTCGAGTTTGTAAACGATTTCATCGAGCAGGCACGCGAAGAGATGAAAAACTTCGAAGAGGCTTATGAAAAGGGCGATATCAATACGATCAACGAAGTGGCCCACAAGCTAAAAGGGGTCGCCGCAAACCTGAGAATCGAAGATATGCGCCAGCTGATGGAAAATGTGCAACACGCCCAAAACCCCCAAGAGGTAGAGAAAGAGTTGATCGATTTTTACCACAAGCTTGCCGCTTTAACCAAAATGATGGCAAAGGAGTATGCGTGAAAAAGAGACTCCTTGCGCTGCTGATCCTGCTTCCGGCACTCCTGCCCGCAAGTTACTTCTCGGACGGCATACGCGCATATAAAACCGGAGACTATTCCAAAGCGAAGAAGATGCTCGAGCTTGCCGTAGAGCAAGAGGGTGCGGAACAGGCCAACTTTCTGCTGGGGCTTATCTATCTCAACGGAGGCAAAGGGGTCAAGCAGGATCTCTCGAAAGCCCGAATGTTTTTGCAAAAAGCGGTACATTTTGGCAATGTACGTGCAAAGTGCTACCTTGCGCAGGCCTACCTGATGAGCAAAAGTAAAGACAAAAAGAAAATACTGGGCCTTCTGAAAGAGGGCAGAGACGGCGGAGCGAACGAGTGTGTCGCGATCGCAACCAAATACAATATACCAATATAAGCAGAGGTGATCCATGCAAATAGGCGTACGAAGCAAACTGAAACTCATATCACTCTTTCCCATTGTTCTATTACTTGGGTTTGCAAGTTTCTTTCTCTATCAATCCGCCACGAACTATGTCAAAGTCCAGACTCTCAATGAGCACATCGGTTACAATGCCATTCTCAGCAATGTAGCCACCCAGCTTGCGAAAGAGAGGGGATTGACGGCCATCTATCTGGCGTCAAACGGCAAAAAGGCGGTAGACCAGCTGAAAAAGCAGCGGGCTGTCGTCGATAAAGAGATCGCCGTTTTGAACCGCTACCTATCCAACCATACGGAAGTCAGACCCCAAAAACTGATCCGCCTGCTTCTTGGTATGCTCAACAAGAAGCGTGAACAGATCGATGCCCTTCAGATCGATTTCAACAAGGCGTTTTTCAACTACTACTCCACACTCATCAAAGCATTTTTGGAAGAGATCGACAAGGTAACGACGATAGGTCTCGAGCATGAGATAGCCAACGAAGCCAAAGCTTACGTAAACTTTGCCAGGGCTAAAGAGTACAGCGGTATCGAGCGCGGTTTCATGGCCTACATTCTTACACGATACACCAAAATGAGTGACGCGGAACTGCAAAAGTGGATCCACTATATCGGGCAGGCTGACTCGTACGATTTCGACTTCATTACCGACGAAGAGCTCAAGCAGCATCTCAAAGCGATTCTCTCGGCCCCGGATGTCAAAAAAGTCTTTAAAGAGCTCTACAACGCACGAACCGAAATCCTTCATTCGATCAACGACGGCTACTATACGGTCGACCCCAACCACTGGTTCCAACTGAACACCCAGAAGATCGAAAAACTGGCAAAAGCACAAAAAACCGTATACACCTCTTTGAAGCAGAAATCTGCCAAAACGATGGAAGAGCAGATGTTTATCGCCGTAGCTTCCGCCGCTTTGTGGATCATTACGCTTATTCTGGCCGCACTCGGATTTATCGTCAGCAAAGAGATCACCAGGAATATCAAAAACCTCGAAGCGATTTTGCAAAGCGCTGCCGAATCGACCAGCAAGCAGATCAACATCAATCTCGATACGGCCGAAGGTACGGCCAAAGCCTACGCACTGTTGCAAACCATCATAGAGGAAGCCAGACACGAGCAGCAGCGCGCCGAAGAGGCGAGTGAAGCCAAATCGCTCTTCCTGGCCAACATGAGCCACGAAATCCGGACCCCTCTCAACGGTATCGTCGGCTTTACCGAGCTTTTGAAAAATACGGAGCTCAAGGGTGAGCAAAAAGAGTTCGTCAGTATTATAGAGAAGAGCTCGGAAAACCTCCTGGAGATCATCAACAACATTCTCGACCTGTCAAAGATCGAGAGCAACAAGGTCGAGATAGAGAATATCGTCTTCAACCCGATCGAAGAGTTCGAAAGCGCCGTAGAGATCTACGCCGTCAAAGCGGCTGAAAAAAGCGTCAACCTCGCCTGTTTCATAGACCCGAGGCTCAACCAGCCGATCAAAGGTGACCCGACCAAGATCAAAGAGATTCTGATCAACCTGCTCAGCAATGCCGTCAAGTTTACGAACCAGGGCGGCGCGATCAATGTCGAAATCCGAAAGGTCCATGCCGAGGATCCTGACAGATGTGCGGTAAGCTTCAGTGTCGAAGATACCGGTATCGGCATCTCTCCGGATAAAAAAGCCCACATATTCGAAGCCTTCTCGCAGGCCGATACCAGCGTCACCAGAAAATTCGGAGGCACGGGTCTTGGTCTTACCATTTCAGCCAGATATGCTGAGCTGATGGGCGGCCACCTGCAGCTCGAGAGCGAACTGGGCAAAGGGACCCGCTTCTTCTTCACGCTCGAGTTCGACGAACTGCCGCAGATGAACGAAGATATGTACAACCGCTTCACCAATGTCTCCGTCGCTATGTACACTTCGCCGAGCATGCACAAAAAGCAGGATGAGTACATCAAAGAGTACCTCGAGTATTACGGTGCGACACTCATCCCGTTCGGCGCGCCGGAGGAGCTTATAAAACTGGCTTCTGAAAAGAAGGTCCAGTCGGCTCTGATCGACAGCGATTATGCGTCCGACAGCGATCTGCGCAAAATGGGAAAAACACCGCTGCACTGCAACGTCATTATCAAATCGACACAGCAAAAACGTATCGAAACGCTGAAACTGCACTGTGAGAAGATTCTCTATGAGCCCATCAACGCCACCAAAATGGTTGCGGTACTCAAAGCGGCGACTTCGGAAGTGGTCAAAGAGATCAGGCGCCCGCTGCTCGACCTCGAACACATCGGCTTCAACGCAAAAGCGCTCGTTGCGGAAGACAACAGT
>JAMONQ010000047.1 GCA_027065635.1 Campylobacterales bacterium
TCCCATGGCGGTGCTGCTCGGTCTGGAAAATGAGCTGATGGACGCCATGCTCGACGAACTTTGCAAAGTCGATTTTTCCCATGAGAGGGTGGGTGTCGAGCTTTTTGGAACCATACTCAAAAACAGCGAGAGCTTCCTGCTTTTCGAGAAAAAAATCATAGAGACAGCCGCCAAACTCAACGGTGCGATGGTTGTGGAGGTTTCGCAAAAAGATGTCGAATCGATGGACAGCTATTTTCTGGAGAGACTCTCCGACCGGTTTGAGAGCAGCGGGATAGAGATAGTGGTCAACAGGGTAGGGGCCGGCAGCGAAAACTACAGTTACCTGGAGCATCTCAAACCCGCCTTCGTCAAAGTACATGCATCGCTCTATCTGGATATGGACGAGAGTTCGAAAAATGCGTTTAAAATGATGCTGGAGAGTCTGGAGATCAAGCTGATCGTTGTCTGCGGCAGCGATGAAGTCAAAAGAGTGGAATCTGAAGGGATAAAGTACATCACGAACATGCGTAACGACTACAGTTAGCATCTGTTACGTATGGTAAAGAGAATCGGAATTTTCGGCTGCACTTTTCAAGTTAAGTCAGGGATTACCGATATTCTTATAAAATAAACTTAAAAAAGGCTGGTTTTGACACTATATAAACGGATCGGTATTTTGATATCGTTTCTGCTGCTGCTTCTGCTTGCCGGAGTATTGACTGTAAATTTCGTCAACTCTAAAAGCTATATCGAAGAGCAGTTGAATATGAATGCGAAAAATACGGCGTTGGCATTGAGCCTTTCACTGAATATGGCGGGGGAGAACAAAGAGCAGATCAAATCTTTGGTCGATACGATATTCAACCGCGGTTCGTACGAGTTGATCGAGCTGCAAGACTCCCACCGAATGCCGATCTACCGTAAAAGCAAGCACTCCGTTTCTCCAGGCGTTCCGGCATGGTTTAAAAAGTGGCTGCCGGTCAATACGGCACTGGAGGAGGTGCTGGTCTCTCCGAAAAACAAGCCGATCAATGTCCTGATGATAAGAGCGGACAGTGCGATAGCGTATGAGCAGCTCTATTCGCTTTTCAAGTATACGGTTTTGACTTTCGCGCTCTTTGGCGTCTTCGGGCTGCTGCTTCTTCACTTCGCGCTGAAAATCGTGCTCAAGTCGCTCGACAAGATACGAAATCAGGCTGAAGGCGTACTGCACAACCGGTTCGTCATTCAAAAGGAGATGCCTTCCACCACGGAACTCAAAGAGATCACCGAAGTGATGAACTCGATGGTCAAACGCGTCAAGGAGCTCTTCCAAAGAAGCTCCGAAACGATGAAAAAGAATCAGGACATCATGTACCGGGATCCGCTCACCCTCCTTTTCAACAGAAGATATTTTCAGATAAAACTGCCCGAATACCTTCTTGCCAACGACAGCAGGTCGCGCGGTGCGCTGGTGATGATTCGCATCAATGGCGTGTCCGAGGCCAACAAGAGAATAGGGCACAAAAAGGTGGACGAGTTTTTCGTGGAGTTTGCCGAGATTCTCAAAAAAACGTGTGATACGGTGCATGAACCTTCGATATGCCGCATCAACGGAACCGAAATGATACTTATTTTACCGGTGTTCAATGCCGAAACCGCAAAAGAGCTCGTTAGAAGCATTATGAAAAATGCGCTGGTTCTGACTGATAAATTCAACCTCAGGGAGACTGTCTTTTTCAGCTTCGGCGTGACGGAGTATGTAAGGAACGAACCGGTATCGAAGCTGCTCGCAAGCGCGGACTATGCGCTTTCCGATGCCGCCCTTTTCAATGAAAACCATATCACCGTATTCAAATCGGATAAAAAGAATTCGCTTATCCTCGGCAAAACGGAGTGGAGAGAGATCATCACTTCCGCACTGAAAAACGGCAAGCTGGAGCCGGAACTTCACCCGGTGGTCAATCTTAAAAAAGGTGAGAAAGTGGCCTTTGCGCTCACTTTCGATATCAGGCACGATGCATACAACTACAGCTACGGCGACTATCTGCCGGCAATAGTCGAACTCGGCCTGGAGCAGGATCTTGTGATGTACGAGCTCGAATATCTGAAAAAACACCGGTTCACGCACAACGCCCTGAGTCTTGAAATCTTTGCAAAAACGCTGCTCGACAGCAACAACTATCTTCTTTTCGAAGAGTCGGTCAAAGAGGTGGCACAAACCATAAAAGGGAAACTTTTCATAGAGATATCGGAGTATGATGTCTTTTCTCTCGATCCTGTCGTGGTGGAACGCATATCCTATTCGCTCAAAGAGCACGGTATCAGATTCGGTATAGACAGATTCAGCGGGGAGAAGGGCGGCTACGGATATCTCAAATATACAGCACCTGCCTATATAAAGATGCACGAGAGCCTCTACCTGGATATGGACGGAGGGTCCAAAAACGCACTTTTGACACTTCTGGGAAGTCTCGATATCAAACTGATACTGACCGGGGTACACGAAGAGAATATCGATGAGCTGAAAGAGGAGGGGATACGCTATATCATGCCGGCCCAGTGAGGCTCAAAGCGCGATAGACTCCCAGAAAAAATCGACGTGCTTTTCAAAATGGGCGGCTATGGGTGCGGTAGATTTGGAGTCTATGCGCAGCAGTGAGACCTGAAGCCTGATATAGAAGAGGGGAGAGAGAAACTCCTGGGCCATAAACATCGGGTCCGCCGAACGGATCAATCCCTCCTGCATCATGACGAAAAACGCTTTCGATAACTGCTGTATCTCTTTTTGGTGCAGCTCCTGCAAAAAACTCTCTCTCAATTGACCGTTTTGAAAAAGCTCGATCATCAGAACACGAAAAAGCTTCTCCATCTTCCTGTCGAACGAAACCAGTTTGTATGCGACTGCAAACTGGTGCAGAAACGACTTTCCTTTTTTCGCTCTCTCCTCTATGTCGTGTGTTTCAAAAGGGGTGGCAAATATCTGCGAAACTATAACTTTTAAAATCTCCTCTTTGTTTTTGAAGTGATTGTAGATCGCACTTTCACGAATACCGACTTCAGCGGCAATTTTACGGACAGAAGCTCCCTTATAACCGTTTTTCGCGATCAGATCGATCGCAGCATCGATGATCTTCTGCTTGGTATTTGTCTGTTTTGGCATTGTGAAACTCCGTAATAGCGGGATTTTAAAGGTGAACAACCGTTCTTTGTGAAAGTATCATACATGAACATTCGTTAATGTATGATTAAACCGCATATGAACAAGTGATCATATGACTTTTAAAGACTTTTTTAACCGAAAGGGAGGTAAAATAAAGTTTGAAAATTATAGTTTTCAATACAAAAATAGAAACTGCAGATAGGAGTGACATGCCATCACCCGTTTGGTCCGTCGTTTTGAAATACACGGTTTTCTGTGCATCCCAACCAGGCATACATAGTGAGCCTCTCACTGCCTGCCGCTCACTGCTAACTGCCCACACAAAACTCTAAGGATCTACATGCGCTATCCGCTCGACTGTGAAACCT
>JAMONQ010000048.1 GCA_027065635.1 Campylobacterales bacterium
TTTAGGGGGGTGCAGGGGTGAGACCCGTGAAGTGGAACAGACCTGCGTCTGTTTCATAGGGTCGGAACCGGAGGCGATGTGCAAAGCACAGCCGTAGGTACTCCCCGCCGACAGATGGGCTTTGCCCATCTGTCGCATCAAATATAATAAAAAGGAGCGCAAATGAAGTTCGAATCGATTATAAAAGCCAAACCGCTTGGCGGATGGTTTATCGAGCTTACGGACAAGCAGACTGGAATGAGTGTAGTGTGTGATACGATCGACGAGTATATGACAAAGATCGAAGAGATGGGCGCTGCGTACGGCCCCGATATAGAGGTGGAGTGGAAGCAGGGAGAGGGAGTGATTCCCGCATATATAAACGAAATCCGCGGTTTGATGCAGAAGTATCAGGACGAGATGGGCTTAGGGGAGGGGTGAGGCTGCTATCGGCCTGCCTTTCCCCTAAAAAGAGTCGGTCCGAATCTCGTTCCCCACAGGATAAACAGCAGCATCCATAGTGCGGCGGAGAGATCGAAAAGCCACCCGATATCGATACCGAGCCCCATACCTACAGAGTAGAAAAAGCGCACCAGTACAACCACTTCCGTAAACCAGAAAAGTGCTGTGCTGAATCTGTCGGCATGCGGAACCTGGCCGGAGTGACCGAGTGTCACACGGGTGCCGAATCCGATCAGAATGGTTATTATGAATCCTACGGCTATAAGGTGCATACCTCCGAAAACAAACGATGTCTGCATCCAGAGTTGAGCGACGGTCGTTACGGAGTCTATCAGAAGTGCCGCTGGAAGCCAGAAAAGACCCATATGAAGAACCCACAGTATCGCCGGAGAGCTGAATACCGGAAGTTTCCAGCCGATAAACTCCCTGAAAAGATAAATGGCGAGCAAAATAGAGACGACAGCTTCGGCGACCATGAACCCGATAGCGAAAAAGAGGGTTTTCAGCAGTAAAGAGGCAAAAACTATCGGAAGGAAGTTTTTTGGCTTATGCGCCATTACATGGCTGAAAAAGGGTATCATCCTCTGGGCTACCGCGAAAGTGAGAAACGTCAGATAGAGATAGAAGCCTCCGTATGCCGCCTCGTACCAGAAGGCCCCGCCGCCGGAAAGAGTCACGGCCAAGCCGGCTATGAAAAGGGTGTGAAACAGCAGACCAGCCGCATGTGCGACAAGAAGCCAGAATGGATCGCTTTTATCCGGAGAGCCGCCCGCCTTGTATATCTGTATGAAGTTGCTGACAACCAGCAAATGGCCGATGAAAGTGATAGCCATACCGACAAGCGCCAAAAGCGGGTAGAAGATCGCACCGGCAATAAAAAGAGCGCTTCCGGCTTCATATATCGCGAACAGTTTTACATAGACCGGACGCGGTATCGGAGCGCTCATGCAAAAGCGCGGGAATGTGGTGAGCAAAAATCCGTGGAAAAAGTGGCTGATCACGATAAAGATCATGGTATATGCGTGAAAAAGGGTCGAGTCTACCGTAAGCGGCAAAACACCCTTGTATCCGAGCATAAACACGAGCATGGTAAATACGGCCCAGAATATACCTGCCAGAAAGAAAGGCTGATGGGGCTGGGAGAGAAAATAGTCGAATGTCGATCTTTTTTCATTCTCCGTTTTGAAAGAGTGCATTCTGTTATCCTTGAAATTCGACTTGTCAGATAAAAAAATGCAATTGTATCAAATATCAATCCCAGATCATATTTTTGATTTCGTAACTCTTTTGCGACGGAATCTCTTTTTTTAGAATTTCATCGAGCGGCATCGGTTTTCCGAAGTGATACCCCTGTACGAAATCTATCCCGATGGAGCGTACAGTATCGTAGATGGCTTCGTCGGCTACAAACTCCGCAACCGTTTTGAGGCTGTAGGTGTTTGCGAGTTTGTGAATGATTTCGACAAACTCTCTCGAGTCGGCATCTGTATCGATTTTCCTGATAAAGGAGCCGTCTATTTTGATGTAGTCTACCTTGAGTTTCAAAATCTTGGCGAAATTGGAGTAACCGGAACCGAAATCGTCTATGGCTATCTTGACTCCGTACTGCTTTACACGATGTATGAATGCGTCTATCTCTTCGTAGTTTTGTGTCTCTTCGGACTCTAAAAGTTCGAAAGTTATACGGTCGCTGAAGCTCGACATCGCTACCTTGTCGATGATATAGTTTCTTGTAGCCTGGTGATGGATATCGTCGGCTGACAGATTGATGCTCAGATTCAGACCGTGCTCTTCTATGCTCTTCATGGCTTTGTCGAAGACGATTTTCGTCAGTTCGGAGTAGAGTTTGATCTGTTTCGCCAGAGGAATGAAGCGGGCAGGCGGAATCACCATGCCGTTTTCATCTATCAGCCTCGCCAGCACTTCGTATTTGTATATTCTTTTGGTTTTCGTATCGAGAATAGGCTGATAGAAGGGGATGATCCTGTCCTCCTTGATAGCCTTGCTAAGCACTTTGGTCATCGTTATATTTTCCAGGTACTTTTGCTTTTTGATAAGGTTTTCACTGTATACCACGAGGCTTTCTGATGAGTTTTTCGCCTTTTTGAGGGCTATGTCCGCTTTTGTCAGGGGCTGCTTTTCGTCTATACATACTCCGACCGAGGCCTGGAGCATGAAGCTGCCGTTTTCATCGCTGTAGTGAAATTCGCTTACGAGATTCGCTACTCGCTTGACCATAGCCAAAAATGTGGCTGAAGCCTTCTTGTCAGACTCGATAATGGCAAATTCGTCGCCTTGGAGATGGTATATCTCGTAAAGGTAGGGTATGGTCTGGCGAAGGTACGCAGCATACTCCTGGATGATCCTGTCGCCGACTTTCGATCCGAAAAGATCGTTGTATGTCTGAAATCTGTCTATATTGAATATAGCGACGGAGGCTCTCGAGGTCTTCTCCAGCCGTTTGACGAAACTAAGGCGGTTGTGAAGTTTTGTAAGAGGGTTTTTCATCAGATGGTCAAGAGCTTCGTCCGTCCTCTTTTTTACCTCGTTTTCGAGCTCTTCGGAATATTTGGTCAACTCTTCGTTCGCTTTGGCGAGCCTCTTTTGAAAGCTTTCGTTCTCTTCCAGGTAGGATTGAAGCTTTCTGTTTATCGTGTTTACCTCCATGAGCATGAAAAAGAGAAGTATCAGTGTCGAAACCGCTATCACGAGCCCGATATAAAAGGAGTTCATGGCCCGCTCTTTCAGGTCTTGCGTGTATCTTTTGAACTCCTGAATATAGTGGTGCTTGAGATCCGAAAGATTGTGCGACAGGTTGTTGTAGCGTATCATATAGGAGTAGAATATCTTTCTAAACTCTTTTTTATTTGCTTCCTTGTAGGTTTTCAAGAGTTCGTCTCTTGCCTTTAGATACTCTTCCCACTCCTCTTTTAGTGACTGTAGATGCTTCAACAGGTTTTGTTGTTTCAGTTTGGAGACGGAAAAGCTCTCGAGGGCTGTGAAATATGTATGCGCAAGACTCTTGTCGTCACCGTTTTTTGGAAGAAGATATCCGTTTTTGGGAATAGAGGTGAGTTCGGTCAGTGCGGTACCGTGCAGATTCGCCAGCAGGAGAGAAAGAGAGTCGATGTTTTCGACCGCTTTTTTGTCGAACCTCTCCATCTCCAGATTGAGATCCATCGACTGGTTCAGGCTGTATATGGAAAATAGCCCGGCGATGACGAATGTAATGAAAATAGTAAGAAAGCGTACAGAAATATTTTTTATCATCTTGTTTGTTTCATGCGGACTGGCCACTCTGCTTTTTGGTGAGTGACTGTGAAAACGCTCCATGGAATAGTTACACTAATATCGGAATAAATAAAAAAAAATTGATCTATTTAACTTCATGATATCTGTATCTTCTATTTCCGATTTGAAAAAGTGTTGCCGGAATGGTACAATCGGGTCGTAATTCAAAGCGACAAGGATGTAAAGATATCCTTGTAAAGAAAGGGGAGAAGATGGGACGATGGAGTGTCGCGATTCTTCTGGGAACTCTTGTATGGTTTGGCGGATGTACACAGGAGACCCAGAACAAACTTGGACGTGCGGTGCAAAACTGGACAGGCACGAACGGAGTGCTCGATATATATGAAGGCGGTAAGCTCGTCATGAGATTTATCAAGATAGACAAGCTCTCGACAGCCAAGGGTACGGACGACAATACACCTCGCCAATATCGCTACGGCTACGGATATTTGGACAAGAACTTCAACTATAAAGTGGATGACGGAGAGAGAAAGCTCTATTTTGAGGTGAGCAATTTCACTCCCTATATCTTTTACGAAAACCCGCAGAAGTAGGAGTGTGCGTGCGTAGACTCGAAACGATAGAGCTTTTTATAAAACTGCTTTCATACCCCTCCATAACACCTGAAGACAAGGGTGCACTAACGCTCATCAGGGACTATCTGGATGATTTCGAAGCGGAGTGGATAAACCGTGTGAATGTAAAGAACCTCTTTCTCCACAAGCGTTTCGGAGAGGGGCCGCATCTGTGTTTTGCCGGCCATATCGATGTCGTGCCTCCGGGCGACGGGTGGGAGAGTGATCCTTTCGTTCCCAGGTTCGAGGACGGGTTTATCTACGCAAGAGGTGCGCAGGACATGAAGAGCGGTGTCGCCGCTTTTGTGCAGGCGTGTCGGGATGCAGAGAGTTTCAACGGGACTCTTTCGCTGTTGTTGACAAGCGACGAGGAGGGGGAAGCCCGCCACGGTACGATAGAGGTTTTGAGGTATCTGCAAAGAGAAGACTTTCTGCCAGATTATGCGGTAGTCGCTGAGCCTACCTGCGAAGAGCGCTTTGGTGACGCAATCAAGATAGGCAGACGCGGCTCTATCAACGGAATCATAGAGAAGATCGGCCGCCAGGGGCATGCCGCATATCCGGAAAAGGCTCTAAACCCCATTCACAAGGTCGCCAAAGTGCTTCCGCATATTGCGGGAGTGGATCTTGACGAGGGTGACGAATTTTTCGCTCCGAGCAAGTTTGTAATAACGGATATCCGTGCCGGTATGGAGGTGACCAACGTGACTCCGGGAAAACTTCGCATGATGTTCAATGTGCGCAACAATACCAAAACCGACAAGGATGATATAGAGGCGTTCGTAGACAGATATTTCAAGGATATGAACTACATGCTCACTCTGAGCCAGTCCGCCAAACCGTTTATGACTGACAAGGAGTCGATGATCGTAAAGGCGATCACGCAAGCGATCGAGGAAGTTACTGGAATAGAGCCCGCATACTCTACAGCCGGCGGAACGAGTGATGCGAGATTTTTCGCCGAGTTCGGTGTGGACGTAGTGGAGTTCGGTGTAAAAAACGATACGATACACGCTCCGAACGAACGTACGACACCGGAAGAGGTGGAGGGGCTGAAAAAGGTTTTCGACAAGATCATAGCCGCATTCTGATATCCACAAAGAGTGCACGAAGCCGTAGTATAATTTATGAAAAACGAGGAGTTCGGATTTGAAAAATATTCTCTTTACGCTGCTCTTTCTTGCATCCTCTCTCTTTGCCCAGATCGAGTGGCTAGACTCATACGACGAGGCCCTGAAGAGATCCAGGGAACTCGATAGACCTATACTTTTGCTCATGGTTTCCGACAGCTGCGGGTGGTGTCGCAAACTCAAGGAGAAGACCCTCCAAAATCCGGAGGTCGAAAACTACATCAACAGACGCTATGTTCCTCTGATGCTGAATAGAGAGAGGGATGAGTATCCGTCTTTCATAAAGGCAAAGTATGTACCGACGACTTTTTATATAGACCCGGACGGAAAACTGCTTATCGATCCTGTCGTGGGATATTGGGAAGCTGACGAGTATATGAGTGATCTAAGGCTCGTTCTTAGAGTTTTCAAAAGGAGGAAATCTCTTCATCGATGAACGCAAGAAGGCGACTGCAAAAGGGAGAGTGGCATACTATCCGCCTCGTCTCGACATTGTCGCTGCCTATCATCTGCATCCTTAGATAGTCGTCGTCACCTTTGCGGTAGAACATCACTCCGCTGAAAACGAACCCCTCCTCTTTCAAAACCCTGATCGCTCTATCGATTTGCGAACACTGCATCATGTTTATATCGGCATAGATCATATCGACATGCTTTTTGTAGAGTGTATGAAGATAGTGGCGCAGCGTATGTGAGAAATCACCGCATACTCTATCGATTACCAGAGTGCCTGTTTGTGTGTATTCACCGAGTTCAAAAGAGATCAGGCTGCTCTTTTTGCGGACTCTTCTTTTTGCCGGGACCGCTTTGAGCCCACAGTTTTCATATATCTGCCTGACAAGTTTTTCGTAGACTTCTGGTATAAAGACGGCACGTTCCGAATCGCCGCTCAATATCTTGTATCCCACCAGAACGGATGACCTTTTTTTTGTACGGACGGCATTCGGATCTGTCAGCGAGACCGTATTCGGTACGATTCCAAGCAGCAGGGCACTCTCGCCGAAGCCGTGACGCAGATTGGCCCTCTGGCTGAAGGGATGAAGCATCAGCGCTTCGCCGAATATCGCAAAAAGCTCCATCTCTTTGGCTCTTTGCTCTATACGGCCGAGCATCGAAGTCATGATTCCCTTGCCCTTGAAGTCGGGATCTACCACGGCTACACCGATCTCCGCTATATTCGACTCCTGTACCTTCACAAGCGCGAAGTGTCCGACAATCTTTCCATCTTTCGTCTCTGCGACTACGGAAGCTATCTTTTCGGTTTCGTTGAGTTCGAGTATCTTTTTCGGGTAGTAAAAGAGTGACTTGTAGTAGCTGTATGTGTAGTTGTTGTAGATGAGCCTGCTTATAGCCTCTTCGTCGCCGGGCTCGAAGTCGCGTATCTGGATGGATGCGGGCTTCAAGGATGCGGGCGACTCGTCTTCGAGATCGGAATAGGGCCTGAAAGGAAGATCGGCAAACTCTACCGGATGGGCCTTGAAGATTGTAAAGGCTTTGCCTCTTTTGCCGAGATTGGTAAAGCGAAGTTCGTCTACATACTCTCTCGCCCGTTTCAACCCTCCTTCGCTTTGTGAGCTCATATAGCCCTCGAAATCGAAAGGAAGTCCCATGTCATGTACGCTTATACGTATGCCGTGGGGTAGAAAACCTATATCCACATCTATGGTGCCGGTCATGTTTTTGGGGTAGGCGTGTGTTACGGCGTTGAAAAGAAGTTCTCTCGCGGCCGCGGCTATATGCAGCGCATCCTCTCTCTCTATTTTGGCTATCTCCAGGCTTTTTGCGATCGTATCCATACAGAGCGGTATGTATCTTTTGTCGCTCGGAATTGTCATGGAAACTGTCTGTTTCATCTTCTCTTTGCCTCTTTTTCGAGCATCTTCAAAGCGCTTAGAGAGAGAATTTTCATGCCTATGGTCAAAGAGTCGTCATCCACATCGAAGCGGGTGTTGTGTTGGGGTATGCAGGTTCCTTTGGCTTCGTTGCAGACTCCGAGTCTGAAAAACGCACCCGGTACCACCTGCAGATACCTTGAAAAGTCCTCTCCGCCCATTACCGGATCGACAAGGTCCACCAGCCCCTCTTTTCCCACCACCTCTTCTGCCGCCTCTTTTACGATATCCACCATTTCGTCACTGTTTTTCAGCTCGGGCGGGCCGAACTTGTAGTCGAAGTGATATTTGGCGTTCATAGCTTCGCAGATTCCCTTTATTGTCGTCTCCATCATCTTCGGAATCTCTTTTCGTACCGATTCGTTGACCGTTCGTACGGTACCTGCTACATTTACGAAGTCGCAAATGACGTTTGGCGCCTTTCCTCCCTCTATTCGCCCCATGGATATTACCGCCGGGTGAATCGGATCTATCCGTCTGCTTACGATATGGTTTAGCGAATCGATCACCATGGCGGTCACCAAAACGGCGTCTATCCCCTCGTGCGGTCTGGCGCCGTGAGCCGTCTTCCCGTAGATATCGAAACTGAAGGTGTCGGCTGATGCCATCATTACGCCGTATTTGTATCCTATCTGGCCGGTTCTCAGATATGGATATACATGCAGGCCGAAAACAGCACTCACGCCGTCGAGGGCGCCATCTTCTATCATCTGGCTGCTGCCTCCTTCGAGCACCTCTTCTGATGGCTGGAAAATTATGCGTACATTTCCCGGAAGAGTCTCTTTTCGGCTGTTTAGAGCCAGTGCGCAGCCGAGCGCTATTGCCGTATGCGCGTCGTGGCCGCATGCGTGCATGATCCCCTCCCTTTTGGAGGCGTAAGGCTTCGGGCTGTTTTCAGGCATCGGAAGAGCATCCATGTCCCCCCGTATGGCTACGGTGGGAAGAGAAGGGTCTTTAATTATGTCGGCAACTATCCCGTAGTGATCTTCGAAAGTTTCAAAAGGTATCCCTTCCGCTTCGAGAATGGAGCGGATCAGCAGATTTGTTTCTCTCTCCTGGCCGGAGAGTTCGGGGTTTTGGTGAATTTCGTGCCTGATCTTTACAATCCTGTCGAATATATTGTCGATCTCTTTTTTTAAAATCTCTTCCGCTCTCATCGCAGGCTCCTTTCAGTGTAGTTGTGACATTTGATACAGGCACTCTTTGTTGGTGAACGGTCACTGTCTATTCTGTATGCCTTTTTGCATACCCGATTTTTATAAAAGATCGTCTCGAAAGCGGATGCTTTCGAAGCTTTAGGGGGGTGCAGGGGTGAGACCCGTGAAGTGAAACAGACCTGCGTCTGTTTCATAGGGTCGGAACCGGAGGCGATGTGCAAAGCACCGCCGCAGGCACTCCCCGCCGGTGTACGGGCTTTGCCCGGACACCGTGTCCATTCTTAATGATATTACCCGCTCTCTTAATGTATAATAATCCCAAAAAATAGAGGATTGCATTATGATCGAAAATGTACGGACAGATGCCGCGCCGCAGGCGATAGGGCCATATTCGCAGGCTGTGAAGGCGGGCGGCTTCATATTCACTTCGGGGCAGATCGCCCTTACCCCTTCCGGCGAGATGGTACAAGATGACATAAAGCTTCAGACCGCACAGGTGATGAGAAATCTAAAAGCGGTCCTGGAGGCGGCGGGAAGCTCTTTGCAAAATGTCGTAAAGACGACGATATTCCTCGCCGATATGGATGATTTCGCGGCGGTAAACGAGATATATGAAGAGTGGTTCGACGGGCACAGGCCCTCACGCAGTACCGTGGCGGTAAAGAGACTGCCCAAAGATGCTCTGGTGGAGATCGAGTGTATAGCGCTTGCTTAGGTTTATGTACCTGATCGGGATTTATGGTGCGCATAAGGCGGCTTTGTAGTTCGTTTTTTGCATTAAACTATTCTTAAATATAGTATGGGTATAATTCGCCACTAAAATCGTTTCACGAATTTAAAAGGACACGGCATGACAGCAATCATCAAGCATGGCGGCAAGCAGTACAAGGTCAGCGAGGGAGATATCCTCTGCCTCGATCATATGGGCCTTGAGCCGAAAGCCAAAGTGGAGATCAAAGAGGTTCTGGCTGTCGAGAACGACGGAGACCTCAAGGTAGGTACACCGTTTGTCGACGGCGCTGTAGTCGAAGCGGAAGTGATCAACGAAGGTCGTGAGAGAAAGATCGTAATCTTCAAAAAACGACGTCGTAAAGACAGCAAACTCAAGCGCGGCTTCCGTAGAGATTTCACAAGAGTACGCATCACAAAAATCGCATAAGCTACTTAAGGAGAAGAGATGGCTCACAAGAAAGGTCAGGGATCTACCCAGAACAACCGCGATTCGGCGGGTAGAAGACTGGGTGTCAAAAAAGTCGGCGGAGAGGCGGTAGTAGCCGGAAACATCATCTATCGCCAGCGCGGTACGAAGATCCATCCGGGCAACAATGTAGGGATGGGGAAAGATCATACTCTTTTCGCCCTAATCGACGGTGTCGTCAAATACGAGCGTAAAGACAAGAAGAGAAAAAAAGTCTCCGTCTACCCTGCATAATCCTTCCTATCGGGGTCGCAAGATCGCGCCCCCGTTTTCCACATCCGTTTTTTTGACAATTTCATTTGATTCTGATATTTTAAAATAAAAAATCGAGGCGATAACATATGTTTGTAGATAGTGTCGAGCTGAAGCTCAGTTCCGGCAAAGGGGGGCAGGGGTGCTCGTCTTTCAGGCGTGAAAAGTTCGTGCCCAAAGGGGGGCCCGACGGAGGTGACGGCGGCCGCGGCGGGGATGTCTGGTTTGTCGTCGACAAAAATACGGACACCCTCTCTCACTTCAAGGGAAAAAATCACCTGAAGGCTCAAAACGGGCGTCCTGGCCAGCCGAGAAAGTGTGCCGGCAAAACCGGAGAGTCGATATATATTCGTGTTCCCCCGGGAACCCAGGTCGTAGATGCCAAAACCGGCGAAGTGCTTTTGGATCTGACCGAAGACGGGCAGAAGGTGAAGTTTTTGAAAGGGGGTAAAGGGGGGCTTGGAAATGTCCACTTCAGATCATCTACGAATCAGCGCCCTACCTATGCCCAACCCGGCAAGCCGGGCGAGGAGAGAGAGGTAAGGCTGGAGCTGAAACTGATCGCCGATGTGGGGCTCGTAGGCTTTCCGAATGTCGGAAAGTCGACTCTCATATCGAGAGTGTCGAATGCTCATCCGGAAGTGGCCAACTACGAATTTACGACACTGACCCCCAAGCTCGGAGTAGTCGCGATAGACGAGTTCCGCTCTTTCGTTATGGCCGATATACCGGGGATAATCGAGGGAGCCAGTGACGGGAAGGGGCTTGGAATCGAGTTTCTGAAGCACATAGAGCGCACAAAAACTCTCCTTTTGATGATCGATGCGGCAAACTACAGGGATGTAACGCACCAGTATGAGGCGTTGAAACATGAGCTTGCGCGCTACAGTGCGGAGCTGGCCAAGCGACCCTTTGCCGTAGCTCTTACGAGAATCGACGCGTTGCAGGATGAAGAGGTCAACGAAAAGATGCGCCAGCTGCTCGAGTCTCTCGGACTTGCTCCAAACTCCGCACTCGATAGCTATGGATGCGATGAAAGGTATCTCGGCTACGGCGGAGGTGAAGCGACGGATGGGCCGCTTTTTGTCATGCCGATCTCTTCGGTAGCCGGTATCAATATGAAATCTCTTGTTTTCGCATTGAGCGATGTCGTCGGAAAAGAGTCATGAAGCGGATCGTGATAAAAGTGGGAAGTGCCGTTTTGACGGAGCAAAACAGGGTGGCAAAAGAGAGAATGGCCGCACTTGTGGATCTGATTGCCAAAGTCAGGCAAAACGGTACGGAGGTGATACTTGTCAGTTCCGGAGCGGTAGCGGCAGGCTACACGCTTTGTCGTCTCGATAAAAAGGTGGTGGCCAACAGACAGGCACTCGCATCCATAGGTCAGCCCAAACTGATAGCCATGTATCAAAAGAAGTTCGCCCGTCACGGTTACATCGTTTCCCAGATACTTCTTACAGCAGACGACTTCGACTCGAGAAGAAGAACGTATCACGCC
The DNA here is from genome assembly GCA_027065635.1 of Campylobacterales bacterium. Lineage (GTDB taxonomy): Bacteria > Campylobacterota > Campylobacteria > Campylobacterales > Hydrogenimonadaceae > Hydrogenimonas. The sequence continues at coordinate 11,435 of JAMONQ010000048.1, forward strand.
AAATGTGCCGTCGAAACTCTACTCGATCAGGGGGTGGTTCCGATCATCAATGAAAACGATGTCACGGCTACCGAAGAGCTGGTGTTCGGCGACAATGACCAGCTATCCGCACATGTGGCATACTACTTCGATGCCCAGCTGCTCGTCATTCTTTCCGATATAGACTGCTACTACGACAAAGATCCGAACCGCTATGAAGATGCTGTTCCGCTAAAGATCGTCAAAGAGATTCCAAAATCCGATCTCGAAGCGGAGTGTACACCCAACGCGTCGTTCGCTACCGGCGGCATCGTAACCAAGCTCAAAGCGGCCGACTTTCTGCTCAAGCGTGGGCGCAGGCTCTTTCTTGCAAGCGGGTTCGATCTCTCCGACGCATACTCGTTTCTGATCGAAGGGGAGCATAAGGGAGGAACACTCTTTAGCTCCTTCGATTGATTTTTTCACTGCGATACGGACCGCTACGGCGGCTCCGCACTTCTACATGAGTGTTAATAAATGTATATAAATTAAACTTTTTTCTTTTCATGCCGTTATAATGATATATATTAAGTTTAGATATGGCTTTCAAGGAGAAGATGATGAGAGCTGGTTCCTTGGTGGCTGCCGCGGCTGCCGTCATATTAGGGCTTGGAGGTTGTGGCGGCGACAACGACGAGATAGTGCAGACACATGCTCTGTATGGAGATTACGAGTCGTCAAAAGTATTCAATATCGATATCGAGAGGATGAGTCTGGATGCGGTTATGGACGTATCTCCGGCTCTTGGACCGTATGGAGTAGATTGCGAGACCGACACGGAGGCGTTTGCTCTTACCCGCAGAAGCGACTCCATAGCCGTTATAGACTTCAGGAATAATAACGTCGTAAAAGTGATACCTCTGAAGTTTCATCCGAGATCTACCGCAACTTTGTCCAATATAGATCTCGTACTCGTCTCCGGCAAGACGAAACCGATGTCCGTAACCATAGGAAAAACAGATCATGAGGTCAAACGATATTTCGGTACCGATATAGATACCTCCGTACAGCCTGTAGATACCGCGAACTACTTCGGAGGCGGAAATGCTACCGGCCATCCTTTCTGGCTTGCCGACGGCAAGCGTTTCTTGATGCTCGATCGTGTAAACAGAAAGCTTCTTCTATACAACAAGGATAGCGATGTGCCGCTTGCGCAGATCGATACGGAGAGTACTGCACACCATGTGCTCTATCTCGATACAGAGGTAGACGCCAAGGGAAACGGCACATACTATATGGTTCTTGAAGGGCCTGCCGATCCTGCAAATAGCGCAGTCCCCGCCGCAGGTATTATGAAATTTACAATAGATGCGTACGATACGATAAGGGTCGATACGATCTTTCATGCGGCACAAGAAGACGGCGGTGCGCACCATGCCAGATTTTACGGAGACAAATATCTCTTTTTCCCGACATTCGGCGGCAAAGTTTATGTAGTGGACAAAAACAGTATGAGTGCGGTCGCCTCTTTCGAAGCAGGAAAAGGGGCCGGGCATATCACCTTTTCTATCCCGAAGAGAATGGCCGTGGTGACAAACCATAAATCGACGTTCGTTACCGTAGCCGATATCTCCAATCCTCAAAATCCGAAAGTCTTGTCCAATGTGGAGGTTACAAGGCCTCTTACGGCTGAGGAGATCGCCGCCGGAAAGAACTCCCAGGCACATACAAGCTATGTGGATACGAGCGGCAGATTCTTCTATAGCTGTGCAAACTGTGAAGCCAAATTTTACTCTCTTGATCTTGACTATCTATGGGTTTCAAAGTCCATACACCTGCCCGGAACCTATGTAGCAATGGGAGATTTTATCCGTTATTGAACGGCGTTTGGAGTTTTGATATATCGATTTTGGATAAATTAAGTTGTTTGAAAAGATTGAAGTACTAAAATGGAATTTATAGGAGAATCTCGCATAAAGGAGATATCGTGAAAGAGAATAAAAAAACGGAGTCGTTGGAGTGTGAAGTCGATGAGGCGAAAAGGGAATTCATGCTCAAATATGGAAAGTATGCCGCTACCGCGCCGCTTGGACTCTATCTGCTGATGGGGCCCGGAGCTTCCAAGGCGCAGGCTTCTGGATCGTGCTGCTGGCGGCCCGGCAGGCCAGGCAGGCCCTGCCGTCCGAGACCTTGAGAGTAGCATCTGAAGAAAAGGCCTTTTATAGCGGATAGGAGCGGATTTAAAGAGTGCCCTCTTTTTACAAAGAGGATCAAAGCCTATATCGACAGTGATACACTCATTCTGTTCGATGAAAAAGAGGGATACGTTTTTGGACTCGAGAAGGAGAGTGCGGCCCTCTTTCTTCATCTGGACGAACTACTTTGTACCTACAGTGAAGATGAGATAACAAAGCTTTTCCCCGATATTTCCGACAGATATCTGAAGAGTCTGTTTGACATAAGAGAGGGGCGTGCCGGCAAAAATGAGAGTTACGAGCCTCCTGTAAAAATAGGCCCTTTCGAACCGGACATGAAGGATAGAGTCCATTACGATACAGGTGAAATAACCTTTTCTATCGCATACCCGGACTCCTCTTTTTTCGATGCTATAGATCCGATATTTGCGCATATGCGTACACTTTCTCCAAAAGGCAAAAGGGTAAACGTCGATTTTGTTTTGACAGAGGGCAAGTGGCGGATTCTTTTCAACGAAACCTATATTGCCGCGGCTGCGGATATGGAGTCGCTGCCGCTGGTATTGCAAGAGAATATGATCATTCTTCACTACCAGAGCCGTCCATATCTTGTGGCGATACATGCGGGAGTGATAGGAGCGGGATCGAAAGCCATCGTTTTTCCAGGTGTCAGCGGTAGCGGCAAAAGCACTCTGACAGCGGCAATGGTTGCAAAAGGGTACTATCTATATTCCGACGAGATCGCACTTGTGGGAAATGACGCGAAAATATCTTCTCTGCCGTTTTGTATCAACATAAAAGAGGGCAGCTGGAGTCTTCTGAAAGATAGATTTCCAATCCTATCGGATCTGCGTTCGTACCGAAGATTTGATTCACAAAGGGTAAAGCTGCTTCCTCCGCTAAATCTTGCAGAAAATCGTGCCGATATCTATGCGGTAGTATTTTTGGAGTTTGACGAGAGTTGTACCGAATCGTCCCTGGTACCTTTGAGCTCCTGTGAAACATTGAGTCGTATAAAAGAGGCCGGGTATCAGTTGAGCGAGCCTTTGAACAAGGAGAGTCTGGAAAAGATTCTCTCGGGTCTGCTTGAGCCTGGAGGCTTTTTGTTGAGATACGGCTCTTTGGAGGATGCCCTAAAAGAGATTGAATCGATGTTGAATGGTTGAAAATAGCGAGATTTTACGACTCTGCCGTATATTGAGTCCGGCCGGATTGAGAGATGATGAAGAGCTTGCCGAAGAGATTGAAAATGGATATGTAGACTGGGCAAAGCTTGTCGAAATAGCGAATATCAATCTCCTTACTCCTGCACTCTTTGCTTCCTTGGAGCAAAAGAATCTTCTCGGTCTATTGGGCGAGCGGCAACTCACCGGTTTTCTTCATGAGATATATGAAAGAAATAAAGAGCGCAACCATGGCATATTGCGCCAGATTGAAGATATAGAGAATACATTAAGCGGACTCTCTATACCGCTGCTGCTTTTAAAGGGTGCGGCCGACTTGAGTGAGGCTATATATCCAGATATCGGTATGCGTGTCATGAACGATATAGATATCATGATAGGGCCGAATCGTTTCGATGAGGCTTTGAAACTGCTCAAGGAGTCCGGGTATAGTGAGTTTGGCCCCGCGCCTCATCGGTGGCACCATCATGCTCCAAGAATGTGCAAGGATGGCTACCCCGCAGCGCTTGAGCCGCATTTCAGGACTGTTTTCGATCGAGACATAGACTATATTCCGTTTTCGGATCTTACTTCTGTAAAGAGCAAAAGGGCGGAACTTGACTCTTCATACGTACTTAAACCGGCATGGCATCTCTATCATATTTTTTTGCATACGCAGATAATCGATAGCAACCATCGAAAATGGAGACTCGCTCTTCGCTATCTGTATGATTTTGTCATGGTAGCTAAGGCTTACGAAGATGTGGCGGAGTGGGCGGAAGTCTATTATCTTGCAAAAAAGTATG
>JAMONQ010000049.1 GCA_027065635.1 Campylobacterales bacterium
TGTAGCGTTTGAGTCTTTTGGCAAAACCTCGACCGATACCGGGAAACGCCTCGATAGGCTGCGGATCGATAAAGGTATCGACATCCTCTTTGAAAAGGACTTTGCATCCGTTCGGTTTGGCGGCGCTTGTGGCCATCTTGGCTATCCATTTTGAAGGGGCCGCCCCTATGGAGACGGGTAGTTTGAAGCGCTTTTGTATATCTACTCTAAGCGCCTGGATGAACTCTTCGACTCTTTCCTCCTCGATCCATCCGCCCAGATCTCCGAAAAACTCGTCGATACTGTATTGCTCTATTAGCGGAATCTTTTTTTGCAGATAGCGCTTTAGCGCATGGGAACGATCGTGGTAGAAGAGGTGGTTTGGCGGCAGTACGACGAGATCGGGGCAGCGCTGGATGGCCTCTCTTACCGTCATGCCGGTCCTTATCCCGAAACCTCTGGCTTCGTAGCTGGAGGTGATGACAATGCCGCGGATCTTTTCGCCCTCTGTGAAGTACTCCCTGAAGTCCGTTTTTGCGTCATAGAATATAGTCGGTACGAAAGCACCGCTGTTTTGGAGCGTGACATCTATATTTTTTGCTCCCGTTTTGTCGAAGATAAACGGGTCTCCTCTTCCGCCGACGGCGATGGGGCGGTCTTTCAGGTCAGGGTTCAAAAGCCTTTCGCAGGAGGCGAAAAAAGCGTCGAGATCGAGATGTACAATCATGGCGATACCTCGTTGGGCAGATTTGGTTGAGTGTCAGAGACTATTGTAGGCCGATTATGGTATGATAGAGTCAAAATATATCAATTTCTAAAGAGGTGAAATGCTCTCTTTCGATGAAGTGTCGGCACGTCTCAAGGATATTCTGAGTGCCGAAGTGGGGGACAGAAAAGTCCTGGACAAGGATGTGGCGGAGGCCCTGGGGATCGCTCCGGCCTATTTTGCCGTACTCAAAAAGCGCGGTACTTTGCCGCTGGCGCAGATAGCGGATTTTTGCGCGGGCAGGAAGATAAGTATCAACTGGCTTTTATACGATCAGGCGCCGAAATCGCTCGAAGAGAGTACGGAGAAGTTTGCGACGATCCGTTACTTCAGGCAGATCAACGCTTCGGCCGGAGGAGGAGCGATAAACTGGGAAGAGAGCTATGAGACGATTCGTATAGACGAAGCGCTGGTAAAGCTTCTTGGCGGCAGAAAGCGTCTAAAGTATATAGATGCGCTGGAGGTCAGGGGTGACTCGATGGAGCCGGTACTGCGCGACGGAGACTTGGTAGCGGTCGATAGAGGTAGACGCGATGTAAAAAGCGGCGGTATCTATGTGGTTCGGATTGGCGAAGAGCTCTTTATCAAGCAGATCGATCTGGATGGAAACCTGTGGCGCTGCGTATCGTTCAACGGCGCATATCCGACTATATGTGTAGAGCCTTCCGATCTGCACGTTGTCGGTGAAGCGGTAGCCGTGATGCAGAAAGGCTCCGTATGATGCGATATGATGAAAAACTGCGCCACCAGCTTATCGATATGATCTACAAGTCGGTGCCGTTCAGTATCGTTATAAACATACTTGCCGCGATAGTGGTCTTGATAGTTTACCGTTCCGCATCTGATGCGGAAGTGGCTGTCTGGTTCGGACTGGTCATAGCGGTTATGTTCTACAGACTCGTAGCCTACCTTTACTATAAGTCCCGCCAGGACGAGATACCTCCGGATCGCGCATGGCTGCTGCTTTGGATAGGAATGTTTCTGAGTGCCCTGGTATGGGTGAGCGCTCTGTGGTATTTTCTCGGCAGGCAGGGCATGGCTCTCGATTTCTTGATGGCGTTTGTCATGGGCGGACTCGCTTCGGGTGCCGTTACGACCCTCTCTTCCGACCGAATTACGGCGGTTACATACATATTCATAGTGCTTGGAGGCACATCCCTCTGGCTCTTTCTAAGCGGCGATACGGCAGAGATTATGATGGGTGTTCTGCTGCTTGCATATCTCTCTTTTTTGATTCTAAGCTCCGGCAGAATCAACAAGACCGTAGTCGACGCACTTATGCTCCGAAAGAAAAACGCCAGCGTTATCCGGACTTTGAAGTCGTACAAGGCGGAGATGGATCTCATTTTCGACAATGTTCCGGCAGGTATCTTTTTTTACGATACCGACTTCAATATCGTCAATGTCAACCAGCGTTTCGTGGATATATTCGACTCCGATCGTGACACTCTGATAGGGCTCAATATGGAGGAGCTGGTAGATAGAAGAATCGCACAGGCCATTCGTGCGCCCATAGATTACGCAGGTCTGGAAGATGGTTACTACGAAGGTGAATACCATACGACCATCAGCGACATAGATGTCTATATCAGAATGAAGACGACGGCTTTGAAAGATCCAAGAAACAGGCTTGTAGGGGCAATAGGTATCGTCGAAGACATAGCAGAGGAGATAGAGACCAAAAGAAAGATCGAGTCATTCGCGCAGTTTTATACGAAAAATCCAAATCCTGTATTCAGAATCTCATGCCCCTCTCGTGAAGTATTGCTGGAGAACGATGCGGCAAGAAGGATACACTTTTCTGTGCAAAACAGTAGCGCCAAGAGGTGGGAACACTTTTTGAGAAAGGCATGCGAGAGCGGCGAAAAGAGTCTGACGCTGCGTGACGGAGAGACGATCTATCAGTTTGACGCGGTGGCTACCGACGAGGAGAGTGTCAACCTATACGGACGGGATGTGACGAAGGAGCGTATAGCCAGAGAGCGTGCCGACTATTTGGCTTATTATGACGAATTGACCGGGCTTCCGAAAAGAAAGCTGCTCTTTGAGCATATAAAGATCGCAATGATGCGTGCCGAACGAAACGGTACCTTCAATGCGCTTTTGTTTGTGGATCTGGACAATTTCAAGCAGATCAACGACTCTATGGGGCACGATACCGGTGACAATCTTTTGAAACAGCTCGCAAAGCGGCTCTCCTCCTTGATGCGCACCGGCGATATTGTCGCAAGGCTCGGAGGAGACGAGTTTGTAATACTGCTGGCGGATCTTGAAGGAGACGAAAAGGAGGCGGCGCTCAAAAGCGAGATCGTGGCGAAAAAGATTAGAAAGGATGTCGCCAAGCCCTTCGTTATAGGAGGCAGAAAGCTACACTTCAGTGTCAGCATCGGGATTACGCTCTTCAATCACGGCAGAGACTTCTTCTCTCTGCTCAAAGAGGCGGATGTGGCGATGTACGAAGCCAAATCAGCTGGCAAAAACTGTGTAAAACTCTTCGATTCCAGGCTTGAAAAGATGACGGTAGAGAAGACCGAGATGCTGCAGGATCTGCACAATGCGATAGCGAAGGGGCAGTTGAAGCTGCTTTACCATCCGCAAATAGAGATCTCGAGCGGAAAGTGTCTCGGAGCAGAGGCTTTGCTGCGGTGGGAGCATCCAAAACGAGGTCCTGTTTCTCCTGAAGTTTTCATTCCGCTTGCCGAGGAGAGCGGAATCATACACGAGCTCGGTCAGTGGGTTTTGAAAACGGTGGCAAAAGATTGTGCCGATTTGAAGCTTGACTACATAGCCGTAAACGTCAGTATAAAAGAGTTTGTCAGGAGCGATTTTATCGAAGTCATACGGGCTATGAAAGATAGAGGCGAAATCGATCCGGCTCGTATAGAGCTGGAGATGACGGAATCCGTGTTTGTAGGAAGTTACGCAAAGACCAACGACAAGCTTCAGGAGCTTCGGGAGATGGGTTTTAGATTCAGTATAGACGATTTCGGTACCGGCTACTCCTCCTTGTCATATCTAAAAAACCTCTCTATAAAGACTCTCAAGATTGACCGCGGCTTCGTGCAGGATATCGGTATCAATCCCAACGATGAGGTTTTGACCAGAACGATCATAGATATCGCTTCCCATTTCGGGATGAAGACGGTTGCCGAAGGGGTCGAAAACGAGACTCAACTCGCCTTTTTGAAAAAGTTCGGGTGTGATCTGGCGCAGGGGTACTACTTCAGCAGGCCGATGCCGATAGAGAGTTTTGTGGAGTGGCTCGATGATCAAAGAAAATGAGAGTCAGTTTCTGGGTTTGATGATACTGCGTACGAGTGCGAATATGAGAAAGTAGGAGATGATCGTTGCGGCCGCTCCCTGTATCGAAAAAAGTACCCATTCCATCGGCAAATCCCCCTCTCTGTCCTGATAGAGAGCAGTATAGAAAAATTTTATCAATGGCGAATAAATCCAATGTAAACAACGATGAATGGAGGGTACAATGGAGTATCGGTATATCGGACGAAGCGGATTGAGAGTTTCACCGCTTTGTATGGGTACGATGACATTCGGCTCCTTTTGCGACAAGAGGGAGTCGTTTGCGATTATGGACAGGGCGTACGATCGCGGTATAAACTTTTTCGATACGGCTGAACTATATCCCGTGCCGCCCAGAAGTTCATGGGCCGGCACGACGGAGGAGATAGTAGGCGAGTGGCTCGCCGGAAAGCCGAGAGATTCGGTCATCTTGGCTACCAAGGTTGCAGGTGCGGCGAGCGGCTGGTTTGTACCGCCGATTCGGCACGGTATGACAGCCATCGACCGTTTTCATATCGAAAGGGCCGTAGAAGGGAGTCTAAGAAGGCTAAAAACAGACTATATCGATCTGTATCAGATGCACTGGCCCGATACCGTAGTGCCGATCGAGGAGAGTCTCGAAGCCTTCGACAGACTTGTGAGTAGCGGAAAGGTGCGCTATATCGGCACATCCAACGACACCGCATACGGGCTTACAAAAGCGAATGAAGCGAGTCGTTACCTTGGATTTGCCCGTTTCGAGTCTATCCAGAACAACTTTTCGCTTCTTAATCGTCGCTTTATGGACGAGCTTGCTACTGTATGTCGCAAAGAGAGTATCTCTTTGCTTCCCTACGCGCCTCTTGCCGGCGGCGTATTGAGCGGTAAATACAACGGCGGATTTTATCCGCCGAAGGCGCGCTATACAAGATATCTCGAAGATAAAAACCCGCGTGTTCGCGCCCAGGCGACAAAGTATCTAAACGAGAAGACTTTAAGGGCTACGGCTTTGTATATGGAGATTGCGCAAAAGGCCGGTATGAGTGTCGCGACACTTGCCGTAGCCTGGAGTATGCAGCACGATTTTGTAGCCTCTTCGATTATAGGGGCTACGAGTGTCGAGCAGATGGAAGAGACACTTGCCGCACTCGATACGGTACTGGACGCCGAGACACTTGAAGCCTGTGACAGTGTACATGAAGAGATTTTGTATCCGATGGGATAAGCGTCCGAGATTTGTATGTGATGTACATTTGGCAAAACTCGCCAGGTATCTGAGGCTTCTCGGTTTCGATACGATGTATAGCGCAGAAATCGAAGACGACGATTTGATAGGCCGGTGTCGCTGCGGCCGTATCGGGCTTACCTGCGATAAAGGATTGCAGGCGAGAGCACCGGAGAGTGTCATACTGCTTCGGTGTGAAGATACCCGGAAACAGATGGGGCGATTGAATGCTATCTTCGATCTGGCGCGATACGCATTGCCGTTTAGAAGGTCTCTTTGTTGCAACAGGTTGCTGGTAGCGTCGGAAAAATGTCTCGATATACCTATAGAGACCTATCGCTGGCTTGACGGATTCTGGAGATGCCCCAAGTGTAAAACTCTCTACTGGAAAGGGACGCATGCCAGGCGCATGCGTCAAAAAATATATACTTTATTGGGTTATCAGAAAATGTGGTAAAACCATAGGAGGATTCATGAAGACAAAGTGGTGACCCCTAGGGGACTCGAACCCCTGTGACAAGGATGAAAACCTTGCATCCTGGACCGCTAGATGAAGGGGCCATCAACGGCTTTGTGGGTGAAATTATAGTATTTTACCCTTAAAATATTATAAAATAAGCTTTTTGGAAAGGAGTATATTGAAAACGATATACTATTTATTGGCGGCGAGCTTGATTTTCTCGATATCAGGATGCGGCACGAAGTACTACGAAAAGCCGCAGCCCGCTCTAATTGTTTTGAAGTCTTCGCAGCTTAAATATGCCGATATGGGGTTTATATATAGAGGAAAAAGTCGTATCAAGGTAGAGATATACAGCGCGGGACAGCCTGCGTTCACACTTACGATAGGCAAGCGGATCTGTGTAGATTCCGGCTGTATGTCGGAGAGGGAGTTTTACAAAAAGTATATTCATGCCGACTATCCTTGCGGAACTCTTGCGGCCATCTTTTCCAAAAGGCCGATATTCGGCGGTGAAGGGCTATATGAGAAGGATGGAAAAAATGTGCAGAGGATTGATGAAGCCGGTAAATTCGATATAATCTACACCTTCGATTCAACCTCTGCCCGCTTTAAAGACAGGCTGAATCATATTCTTATAAAGATAACGGAGAGATAAAAATGCCAAAAAAATATGTCGGCGCACATGTTTCCTCTTCCGGAGGCGTATTCAACGCACCGCTGAATGCGCAGGCGATAGGGGCGAAGGCCTTTGCCCTCTTTACGAAAAACCAGAGACAGTGGAAGGCCAAGCCTCTCGATGAGGAGACGATAGCCCTTTTCAGGGAGAATCTCCAAAAAAGCGGCATAGAGCCCAGGCATGTGCTTCCTCACGACAGTTACCTGATAAATCTGGGGCATCCGGAGGATGAGAAGTGGAAAAAGAGCCTCGATGCCTTTATAGACGAGGTGAAAAGGTGCGAGCAGCTTGGGCTGGACAAGCTGAATTTCCATCCGGGAAGCCATCTAAAGAAGATAGACGAGACAAAGTGTCTGGACCGTATCGCGGAGGCGATGAATATCACGCTCAACGAAACCGAGGGGGTGACTCTCGTCATCGAAAATACGGCCGGTCAGGGAAGCAACCTGGGGCATCGGTTCGAACATCTGGCCTATCTTATCGACAAGACCGAAGATAGATCGCGCGTAGGAGTCTGTCTTGATACCTGCCACACATTTACGGCCGGATACGATCTCAGGACGAAAGAGGCCTACGAAGAGACTATGGCAGAATTCGACAGGATCGTGGGTTTCGAGTACCTGAAAGGGATGCACATAAACGACTCCAAACCGCCCCTTGGAAGCCGGGTGGATCGTCACCACTCTCTTGGGTGCGGAGAGATAGGCTGGGATGCCTTCGGTTTTATTATGAACGATCCGAGGATGGACGATATTCCTCTCATCCTCGAGACGATTGACGATTCGATCTGGGCGCAGGAGATAAAAGCCCTCTACGACCTTGTGGCGTAGAGGCTATTGGGCTATTATCGAAGGGTTGTCTACCTGTACGGCAGTACCGCCGCTGGCGATAAACGAAGCGGTTTGAGTCTGCATCTCCACGGTGGCAGCCGCCGATACGGAGGGATCGAGAATGGAACTGTGTGATCCTTCTGTAAACCTGCTTGCCGTGGTAGCTCCTACCGCTACGATTCCGGGGGCTGCGGATGTATTGAGATCGACCGCTCCCATCACTCTCAATAGCGGATCCGTCCCGCTAAGCGGTGCCGTCGCCACGCTGTTTGGAACTACCTGATCTGCGAGTACTTCGAAAACGAGACTTCTCTGGTTGGCGGCAACACTTTGCGCGTAGTTTATCGGGTCGGCATCGTCTATGACGGTCTGGGTAGCGACCATGAAGGCTTCATACTCTGCGCTCCCGTCTTCTATCCCTTTTGCCGCAAGACCGGCTTTTATAAGGGGACCGAAAGTTTCCGAATTGTTTAGAAGTTGTGCTATACCGCCGCCGGGGTTTGCCAATACAGCCGACTCCAGCTGGAAGTTTGCCAGGAAGGCATACGGAGCCATCGCTCCGAGAGAGTGTCCGGTATAGGCGACTTTGGCCGGATCGAACTTCAGCCCGTCGGCAGAGACTGCGGCAGCCGAAAGGCTGTTTTTAAGCGCTATGAAGTCCGCGGTACTCTGCCTGATATTGTCTCTTGACGTAAGCAGGCTGGCGAGATTTATATAGTGGGTTCCCGAGCAGTCTGTTTTACCGTCCGGCTCCGATGCGACGACATTGCATTCATCGTCCTGGGTAACGTAGTCCACGTCGAATGTGCGTTCCATAGACGCCATATAGAGCGCGCTTGTATTGTCTTCTATGCCGTGAAGCGGCAGATCGATGGCTACAGCCGCATAACAGACGGCGGCGAAGGCTTCGGATATGGGGAGCAGATTGGTTCTGTTTTGGGTGATGCCGTGCTGGAAGATTACCACAGGCCATCCCTCTGCCGGCATGGCGCCGCAGTTGTTCGGTACGGTGGCCAGTACGGGAATGGTGAGGTTTGCTTCTATCTGCGGCAATGCGCCTCCATTGAACTCAAATGCTTTCTCGAGCGGAGCCGTCGGGTTTTGTGCCGTCGGAACACCGAGATAGTAGCGGAGGTTTGACAGCGTGCCTGCATATACGTCGGCAATCCCGCTCATGGTCGCGCCGACATCGTATCCGGCGGCAAGCAGTATATCTTTGGATGTAAGGCCGGTGCTCTGGAGCCCAAGCTGCGCTCCGGAGTAGTTTTCGGCAGTGAACGCGCTCGCGACCGCACCGATCGTTTGGGTTTTGAAACTCCATACGGCGATTACATTGGCCGGATCGACTCCGGCATCCTTTTGGGCGACCGCAAGCATCTGCTGCGCAAGAAGCTGCAGACCCGCAAGTTTCTGGAGCGTCTGTTTGTTGAGCTCGGGATCGCTTTCGACTATGACGGCCGGGTTGCCCGCTTCGTCAAAGAGGGGTGTATTTTCGATAAGCAGTGAAAAGAGGTAGTCCGGAGCTATGTTTTTACCGTCTATATCGGTGACTCCTTTTGTCATGATCACCATATAGTTGCTGTCGGGATCGAGCGGCTTGAGCGGAAGTATCGCAATTTTGGATCCGGATTGTACCGCTATATAATCGACGCCGAAGACGAGTTCGGAGAGGATCGCCCCTACTATCGGTATAGGGGATGTCGCGTTCGAGTCCGTAGCCGCCACGCGGTAGAGATGCAGATGCCCTGAAAGGGTGTCGACATTTATCTCTGCGCTTACGCTTACGGTGATTGGCGCTACGGTGGAGAAACCGTCGAGAGTGTTTAGCGCCATTTTTACCGGAGCGTCGCTGTCGGCGGGATCGTATGGAATATTGAGTGTTCCGTCTGTGCTATCGGCGAAAAGGATATCGTTGGGGTAGGGAATATCCCCGCTTCTGGTATCCATTATGATATATCCGCCGGAGGCTTCGGCCGCGGTGAAGTTGTCGTCGCTTTCGCCGCAGCCGCCGTAAAAGAGCGAAATGGTTGCCAACACTATTGCCGTGAGTCCTCTTTTCATCTCTGTCGTCCTTTGCGCTGTGGGGTTATTTTGAAACATTTTAATATGTTTAGTTTAAGCTATAGATTAATTTAATCGATTTTTATCGAAGTGTTGGATAATATGTGTAGAAAACGGCGCAAGGAATTGTCATGAATCGAAATCGACCACTCTTCAAGTTTACCTGTGCGGTATCCGCTCTTCTTTTTACGGCCGTCGCCGCAAAGGCGAGCGCCTATAAAATTCCTGAACAATCTACACGCTCGATGGCGCTGAGTGCGGCATATGTCGCCGGTGCCGACTCGGCGGACGCGAGCTACTTCAACCCGGCCAATATGAGTTGGGTAGAAGCAAACGCCGTACTGGAAGCCGGACTCACCTATATCCATCTTCCGAGGGTGGAGTTCAGAGGTACTGTGGCCGGCAGGCCGGCGGATGCCGACTCCAAGACCGAAGATTTTCTGCTTCCATATTTTCACTATGTAAGTCCGAAGGTCGGAAAGTGGCGTTTCGGGCTCTCTTTGGTGGAGCCGGGCGGACTCTCCAAGAAGTGGTATGAGGATGTTCAGAAGATGAAGGCGGAGGAGTTCAGTCTGAGGGTTATCGAGATCAACCCGACAATCTCTTACGAAATTTCGCCGCGGCTAAGCATAGGTGCAGGTCTTAGGGGTATCTACAGCGACGGAAAAGTCAAAGCCTATCTCGAGGGTGCCTATGCCGAAAACATGACCGGAGACACTATCGAGGCCGGTTACAATCTGGCGCTCTCGTTCAAGCCGCGGCCGGAGACGGTTTTGAGTGTCACATACCGCTCCAAGGTTGATCTGAACCTCGAGGGAAGTTCAACGGGATTTATAGCCGTAGGATCACCGCAGCTTCCATACTACGATACCCCTGGCGGAGTGACCGTGCCTCTTCCGGCGACACTTGTGCTGGCCGCCGCTCATAGATTCGGAGATACGAGAGTGGAGATGCTGTTTGAAAGAACCTACTGGTCGGCATACGAAAAGCTCGATTTCTATTTCGACGATCCGACGGTTGATGCCCTTTTTGGAAATCCGATAGATAAAAACTGGTCAGATACCAGCACCTTCCGTTTAGGCGTAACACACTATCTGGACGAAAAATGGACTCTCATGGCAGGCTATGCCTACGATCCCACCCCCATTCCGGAACGGACACTCGGCTTCGAGCTTCCGGATGCCGACGCCCATGTGTTTTCGTGCGGCGCAATCATGCAGATAGACAAGAGTATGGAGGCCGGATTCAGCATTCTGTATGACCACAAAAACGAAAGAACCGTCCATGCTCCGCCGAATGAAAACGGTATAGACGGCACCTTCTCAAAAGGGGGAGCGATATTGACCAACATTTCACTCGGATACAGATTTTAAATGGATTATCCATACCGAAACTTCTATGAAATGCTCTCCCTCCATGCCGAGAAGGGAGGAAGCCGTCCGGCTCTTTTTGTAGAGGGCAGAAAACTCAGCTACAGGAGACTGAAGAAGAAGGTCGACACACTTGCGAGATTTCTCGAATTGTCAGATATCAAAAAAGGAGATCGTGTAGCGATCTTTATGCAAAACTCCAAAGAGTTTGTAATCTCATTGTTCGCTATCACAAAGATCGGTGCGGTGGCGGTGCCTGTCAACACCTTTTTGAAGAGTGAAGAGGTGGCCTACATTCTGAACGACTGCGGGGCAAGGATGATGATGGCATCGGCGGAGCAAAAAGAGGTGGTGGAGCCGCTTTGGGATATGACATCGATCGAGCGTGTGGTCTGGGAGGGGGAGTATGAGGCTCTCGACAACAAAAACATCGGTTTCGATGAGATTTTCGAGATACTCAAGAGCCATGAACACGACGACTCTCCGGATCTCGACGAACTGGCTGTCATCATCTACACCTCCGGTACCACCGGAAACCCGAAGGGGGCGATGCTGAGTTACCGCAACATCATGCACAACTGCAAGGCGATCGGGGAGCTGACCAACTTTACGAGAAAAGATCGATTCATCGTTTATTTGCCGATGTTTCACGCCTTTACCCTGACGGTTACCGTGATCATGCCGATCTACTACGGAGCCTCTTATGTGATAGTTCGAAAGATCATGCCGTTCTCCAATATAATCAAGCAGATTCTTTTCAAGCGTGTCACAATGTTTGTAGGGGTTCCGGACGTATACAACGCGCTAAGCCGGGCCAAGCTTCCATGGTATTTCATGTGGTTTCAGAAGATCCGTTACTTTGTCAGCGGTGCGGCACCGCTTAGCGAAGCGACCATAGAGCGGTTCACATCGAAGTTCAAGCGGGCCAGACTGCTTGAGGGGTACGGTTTGAGCGAGTGCTCTCCGGTGGTTTCTGTCAATCCGCCGTGGAAACAGAAGCCGCTTTCCGTAGGACCGGCGATTCCGGGAGTGGAGATCAAGATCGTAGACGAAAACATGATAGAGCTTCCTGTCGGAGAGATAGGCGAGATAATAGTGAGCGGCGATAACGTGATGCAAGGGTATCTGAACCGCCCGACCGCAACGGACGAGACCATAGTCAACGGATGGCTGCTTACCGGTGACATGGGATACCTGGACGAAGAGGGGTTTTTGTTCATTGTGGACAGAAAGAAAGATCTCATAATCTCCAGAGGAATCAACATCTACCCGAGAGAGATCGAAGAGGTGATAAACGCCTTTGAAGGGGTCGCCTCCTCGGCGGTCGTGGGAATGCCGGATGAAAAGAGCGGAGAGGTACCTGTCGCCTTCATAGAACCAGTCGAAGATGAGGAGGTCGATTTGAAGGCTTTGAAAAACTATCTCAAGCAGAAACTCGCCAACTTCAAAATCCCCCGTGAAATCCGCATCATAGAAGAGCTACCCAAGAATGCGACCGGCAAAGTATTAAAGCGACTTTTGAAAGAGGAGTTGTTACGGGGGTAGAGCGGAGCGTCGGGCCCGCTGCCGAAGCGGACACAGCGTCAGCGAAGCCGAGGGGGCTTTGCCCGGTCGGCGTATCAAAAAAGATGAAAGAGCTACCCAGGAGTGCGCCGGTCTACTCATGACCGAACGTCGTGGACTTATACAGGCGCTTGACATACATATACCCTTGGTGTATTATGACTCTATGAAATATCTTTTAGACTTTGTCCGGACCGAAGATCCGAAAAACAGCCCGATTTTCGAACATTTGAAGTGCTCGCCGGAGGAGGCGAAGATTTTGCAGGCCTCCATCAGGCGCTATATAGAAGGAAGCGAGGAGTGCGGTGTCGTAGAGCTTCTTGGCGAACTCTACGGGGACGGGGAGTACGGTTATCTGCTTCACCTGGAGAAGATCCGCTCACTTATGGAGCTCGGGTGGCTTGTGCAAAACAGTTTTCACTCGATAAAACTTGGCGAACTCTCCACGCTCGAACTGCTTCATACCTCCGTAGCTCCCAGTGTCTCTTTTTTGAAACTGCTCGAAAACGGCAATCTCGATCTTGTCTTGCCGGAGATCACTCCTTATACGGATCACCTGGAGTATCTGCAGGATCAGTTTCTGCGTATAGATCTTTATGCGAAGATGGGTGCGCCAAGAGTCGGGCACGGCAGTGCTTCTGCCGGAGCCGGGCGTCTTCAGAACAAGCTCGGTCTGCTTGAAAAGCGTATCGAGGAGCGTGTGGCCGTTACGAAAGATCCCATAGTCGTGGAAGAGTTTTTCAAGGAGAAGGGTCTCGATACCAAGGAGCAGATCATCTTTTTGGCTCTGTTGAAAGAGGAGTATACGGGCGGAGAGGGAAATCTGCGCGATATGAATACCCTCATAGACATAGTGAGTTTCGACGAGTACGACCGCTTCAAAAACCGCGCTCTTCTGGAGGAGGGATCCAGGCTGGTCAGTGAAGAGATCATCGACTATGACGAGATGCTCAATCCCTTTGGCGGCATTACCCGCTCCTTTTTCATAAACGAAGAGGTGCTCCACGATATCATCCACCCACAAAAGAAGAAGAAGCGCACAAAGCTCAAGCTCGACATGCTGGTAAAGGAGCAGGATCTTTTCGAACTGATCGATCCGAAAACCACCCTTGACGATGTGGTGCTTCATCCGCAGACGCGGGAGATTCTCGAAGCGCTGCTCAAGCAGATGGACAAAAAGGTGGCGGCCAGGCTCAAGGCGTGGGGAATCCGTCCAAAGGCCGGATCTCTTACGGCCAGGATTATCTTTTACGGTCCTCCCGGTACCGGCAAGACCATGACGGCTCTTTCGTTGGCGAAATCCTTGAAGCGGCAGGTGCTAAGCCTTGATTGTTCGAAGATTCTCTCCATGTATGTAGGTGAGAGTGAAAAGAATGTGCGAAAGATCTTCGACACATTCAAGGATCTGGCGCAGAAGTCGAAGAGTGAGCCGGTTTTGCTGCTCAATGAAGCGGATCAGTTTCTCAGCGGCAGAAGCACCTCAGTCGGCAGCAGTGCGGACAAGATGCACAATCAGATGCAAAATATATTTCTGGAGCAGATAGAGCGGTTCGAGGGGATTTTGATTGCGACGACGAACCTTCTGGAGAATCTCGACAGCGCCTTTTCCCGCCGCTTCAACTACAAGATAGAGTTCAAAAGGCCGGGTCGTATACAGCGTGAGGCACTATGGCGCAATATGTTGCCCAAAAACGCTCCGTATGCCGAGGATTTCGATCTTGAAAAACTTCTACGGTACACTCTCACCGGCGGCCAGATCGATCTGATCGTAAAAAATACCGCCTACCGTGTCGCAGCCAAGGATGAGCCGCTCTTTACGATAGAAGATTTCATCGCCGAAATCGAAAAAGAGCGTGAAGGGAGCTTTGAGAGCGAAGAGAAATCGATGGGCTTTTTGAAGTAGGAGGGCAGGGCGGCATCGGAAGCCTGTAAAGTTTCTGTTTCTGCTACCAACTGTTTGGATACGCCGACTTCACAGATATTGCTCCGCTATTTTTTTCGCACTTTTGAAGTCCGCTTTGCCGCTGGCGAGCTTGGGCAGCTCCTCTACCCTAAACGCTCGTGACGGCTGCATGATCGGTGCCATCTCACTCGATTTTATCCGATCCATGACTTCTGCCGGCTCCATCTGTGCCGCATAAAGAAGTATGACGGTTTCTCCCTTTTTCTCATCCGGCAGGTTTACGGCGACAGCTTCGAAAGAATCGTCGAATATCGCCGCTACCTGCTCCTCGACGCTCCCAAGACTTATCATCTCTCCGCCTATTTTTGCGAAACGGCTGTATCTGTCTACGATATAGATGAAACCGTCTTTATCGAGATGCCCCTTGTCTCCACTCTTGTAGAAGCGTATGCCGTCGATGGTAGTGAGTACTTCAGCGCTTCTTTGGGGATCGTTTAGATACCCTTTCATCACCTGTACTCCTCCTACGAGTATATGCCCGTCGCTTCCTGCGGGAAGCTCCTGCATGGTGTCGGGATCTACTATCTTGACTACGGTGCCAGGCAGAGGCTGGCCTACGCTCCCAGGTTTATGGCCTGTAATCACCGAGAGGGTATGAGGTTCAAGCGCATCCGGCATATTTACCGCTACCACAGGAGAAGTCTCCGTCGTACCGTATCCCTCGAAAAGCTCCACGCCGAACCTGGCTTTGAACTCTTTTTGGATTTTAGGTTTGAGCTTTTCGGCGCCGGCTACGGCCATTCGGATTGTACCGAACATAAGCGGGTGTAGTTTTTTGCTTTTTGTGTATAGCCTGAAGAATGTCGATGTCCCGAATATGATCGTAGCCCTGTATCGTGCCGCCATCTTTCCGACCGCTACGGCGTCCGTAGGATCGGGAACGCTTGCCATGCCTACTCCTTCGCAAAGCGGCAGCAGGGTCGTTACGGTAAGCCCGAAGGAGTGAAATATCGGAAGGGAGTTCAGTATAAGGTCGTCTTCATCGAAGTTGATCATGGCGCTCACTTGCTTGATATTGCCCAGCAGGTTTTTATGGGTGAGTTCAACGCCTTTTGGAGATCCTTCGCTTCCGCTGCTAAACAGGATGGTCGCCGTCTCCTTTAGCGATGTCGGTTCGAAATGGATAAGGCGTATAAGCGGTGCCGGAAGAAGAAGTGCCTGCAGCATGGTTGCAACTCTTTCACCTTTTGTGAACGATGCACCAAGGTGTTCTACATAGTGTGTCTCCATGCTGATACGAACAAGAGGAT
>JAMONQ010000050.1 GCA_027065635.1 Campylobacterales bacterium
GCGTATGGTTCATATAGATTCTGTAGGGCATTTTGACTCCGTTTTTCTTGTCGTAGAGTATGACGTGACTCTCGTAGGAGGATGGGCTCATAGAGCCGGGATATTTCTCCATCACGAAATCCTCCAGGTAGAGATAAAAGGGGAGTTTTATCTCTTTCGAACCCCACTCCAGGGCCACTTTTATATCTCCGAAGTCGACAGTTTCGGTAAAGCCCTTGAACCGTTTGCCCATCCCCATGAGTGCCACCTCTTTCTTCTTGCCGTCATATTCGACATCTACGACCAGAGCGGAGAGGGGTTGATCCATTTTCAGCTGCATACCGCTTTCATCGACCGGCACTATCTTTTTGACCCCTTTTGCAAGGGTCATCTGGGGCACCATCTGAATACCGTTAATGATATACATCATCTTCTCTTTGAAAGGGTGTGCTTCGTTCGCTTTGAATACCCCTTTGCTCTGGTCCTGCATTTTGAACCAGCCAATATCCGTATTGGATTTAAAGAAGAATTGGCCGTCTTTCATAAAGAGATGAATGTAGGGTTTTTTAATCGGTCCCGGTTCCCCGTCTCCAAAGAGCATGACAAAGGGGCCAAGATCGGTATATTCACCTTTGGAGAGAAAATATTTTTCCGGACCGGAGGGGGTGACGACGGTATAGACGACGATCGGATGGCCGTTGGGATCTTCCACGGCGGACTTGATCGCCTTTTTGATATATTTTTTGTATTTCACATGCAGGGTTTTCCCGTCGATATCGAGTGTCTCGTCAAAACTGTTTCCGCCAAGAGCCGAGAGGAGAATCTTCTTCTCGGTGTGGTGGACCTTGCCCTCTTTATCGGTAGCGGTGATCTGGACGAAAGCGTCCGCTGAAAGCATTCTGTTTTCACTCTGACCCTCTCTGATGTGCATCACCCCTTCATAGCCGTAATAGCGGGTAAGACCGGAGCCCAGAAGGATGATGAGGAAGCCGACATGAAAAATGAAAGCGGGAAGTTTCTTGCGCTTGTAGAGTTTGAAGCGGTAAATATTGCCTACGAGATTGACAGCAAGAAGAATCTGAAGAATTTCAAACCATCTGGCACCGTATATCTCAGCCCAAGCGGTTTCGGTACCGTAGTCGTTTTCGATGAATGTTCCGACAGCGATCGTAACGGCAAAAACAACGGTAAGAAATACCATCGTTTTCATCGAAACCAGTATCGACCATATGCGATGAATCAGTTTTGTCATAAGACCCCTTTTCTCTTTATGTTTTTTCAAGCCCGTCTCGAAAATAGTCTATCTTTCTGCCGGTCTCTTGAAGAGCAAGAGGTGACGGAGTTTTAACCTTTTGACAAAGGTACAAACCATTTTTGAAGCGGGTAGATTTACTTTATTACTTTACCGGTAAGCATTGCAAGACAAAAAAATATCAGTAGAGAAGATTTATTTTATTTTAATCTGCGTGCCCTTCATATCGGCAGTCTGCCGGGTTGAAACGTTAAATCTTCTCCTCTTTTTCGGAAAGAACCTTGATTTTTGCGATCTTCCAGGTTCCATGTTTTCTAACTAATCTGTATTCAATTTTATAATAGACTTTTACCGGCTGCCATGCTTCGACTGTTTTGTTTATATCTATATGACGGAAGTAGCTGTACTTCCATATCTCGTCGGTTGCGACACTGGCTTTATCCCCTTCTATCTGCTGTTTTCGAAAACTGATCTTGAGAAGCTCGGCGTCCATATAAAGATTGTTTTCGTGCCAAGATTTTATCCAAATATAGAGCTTTTGCGCAACATCTTTTTCGGCAAAAGGGTCAAACTTTTTCGCATCGTCGAAGTTTTGAAGAAAAGTCGGGTCTTTTGCGGCCTCGATGAGGGCCTTGTTGTATGCAATGATAGTGTTTTTTATCTCCCGGTCAGACGGTTCGGCGGCAGCAAATCCGGAGAGTGAAACGGTTATGAGCAAGAAGCACAGAAGGCTTCTTGTCATATTACGGAAGCGGGTCGACAGGGTCATACCCCGCTCCGTTATCGGCGTACGGATAGTCCTGCCTTCCGTGGCACCCACCTCCGCCGCAGCCGGGAGAGTAGACGTTGCTCGCAGAGTAGTTGCCTTGAGGGTTGGCTTTCTTGTAGCCGTTGATGACAAGCTGCTTGGTGCCGTTATGGTTGTAGTTGTAGGGTTCCGGGAAGTTGTCGTAGCCTATCAGCCGCGATACCGGTGAGCCGTGCGGTATGGCGACGTGGCATCTGACACATGCGATGTCGTATCTCGCCATTTTCCAGGCCCACTGTTTATGCGGATAGTTCAGGTTGTGACAGTTGGCGCAGAAAAGATCGGGCACCGAGCCATCGGACTGAATGTCACCGGTAGTGAAGAGGCTTCCGTCCGGTTTGGTCGGCCAGTATTTGTTGGGCCCTTTGAGCATGAATTTGTAGCTCGATCCGTGCGGGCCCTTGGGGTCGCCGCTGTCCTCGTTGTCGGCGCCGTGACAGTCGGAGCAGTACATCGTCTGAGTACCCGGATTTTGGTTCCAGGGGTAGAGCAGCGCTTCGGTACGGACCGCTTTGGGAGTATAGGAGCCGGGCATATCGTTGAGTGCCATGACGACCGGATGGGCCGACTTGTTGTTGGGGTTGAACTCGAACGCCTGGTCGGTGGCATACATACTTTCGTTGTCGATCCAGGCAGTTGTCGCACCGGTGGCGACTTCGTTTGACGCAGAAGAGGTAGTCGGTCCGAGTGCCCAGTAGGAGTGGCACTTGAGGCAGATCTGGTACTCTTTTTGCGAATAGGCGAGTGTCGTGAAGGAGGTCGGCTGTGTCCACTTTGACGGCCAGGTGGGTTCGACACCCTGCACTCTGTCGAGAACGGCAGATATCGCATTGGAGGGGTTGTCGGGATAGAGTTTGTCACGGGTTACGTTTTTTTGACCGAGGTGAGTGGCGCCTCCGAGGCGATGCTGGTTGTGGCAGTCCATACACTCGGCATGCTTGGAGTCGCTCCATTTGACACTGTGGCTTGCGGCCGGGTCGGTTTCGGTAGAGCCGTAGCCGTAGAGTGTATCGTAGTTGGTATGTACCCCGTCGATTCTGTTGGTCGGATGGGAATAGGTGCGATTGAGAACGGACTCGATATCATTGCCGGCCCAGGTCGTGCCCGTACCGTGGCAGGGGGCGACGTTTCGGGCGCTTGCCGCACCTATATAACAGGTATTCTGCTCTACCTGCCTGAGAAGATAGGGTTTGCCTTTGGCATTATGCGGTGTGTGACAGTTGGCGCAGTAGAGATCGGCTACCGATACACTGTTGCCATTGTTGTATTTATCTTTCAGCGCCTGGTCCCAGTAGGGAGAGCCCATCACT
>JAMONQ010000051.1 GCA_027065635.1 Campylobacterales bacterium
AGTCGACCGGCAGTAGTATAGACTATACGACCGTCGACGATCGTACGGACTCTCGCGTTGATCGCAAGATGCTCTCCGTCAAGTGCGGTAAGCACCTCTTTGACGTTGGCGAACAGCTTGTTGGAGTCTTTGACTCCCTGTCTCTCCAAAGAGAGATAGTAAAGGCCCAGAATCATATCCTGGCTCGGAACCGTAATAGCCTTGCCGCTTGCCGGGAGCAGAATGTTCATGGAGCTCAGCATAAGAAGCTTGCACTCCGCGATCGCCTCCTGTCCGAGAGGTACATGAACCGCCATCTGGTCACCGTCGAAGTCCGCGTTGAATGCGGCACAAACCAGCGGATGCAGCTGTATCGCCTTTCCGTCAATCAGAACGGGGTGGAACGCCTGTATCGAGAGTTTGTGCAGAGTGGGCGCACGGTTGAGCATTACAGGATACTCGTCTACGATCTCCTGAAGGCACTCCCAGACCTCGTTGGTCTGCTCTTCGATCAGATTTTTGGCAGCCTTGAGCGTCGTTGCGTACCCTTTCTCTTCGAGCTTGGCAAGCAGATGCGGCTTGAAAAGCTCGAGTGCCATATGTTTTGGGAGCCCGCACTGATCCATTCTGAGATTGGGTCCGACGACTATGACCGATCGACCTGAGAAGTCGACCCTCTTTCCAAGAAGATTCTGCCTGAATCTTCCCTGCTTACCCTTGATCACTTCACTCAGCGACTTCAAAGGACGCTTGTTTGCGCCTTTTACCGCGTTTCCGCGACGACCGTTGTCAAAAAGGGCATCCACGGCCTCCTGAAGCATACGCTTTTCGTTTCTGATGATGATCTCGGGAGCGTCGAGCTCCATCAATCTCTTGAGGCGCTGGTTTCTGTTGATTACGCGGCGATAAAGATCGTTGACGTCCGAAACTGCGAACTTGCCGCCGTCAAGAGCTACGAGCGGACGCAGATCGGGCGGAAGAACCGGCAGCATCTCCAGCATCATCCATTCGGGGCGGTTGTTGGATGTCAGGAAAGATTCGATAACTTTCAGACGCTTGACGAGAGTTTTTCGCTTCGCTTCCGAGCCTGTCTGCTCCACCTCCTCTTTCAGGTTGTGGAAAAGCTCGGCGAGATCGAGATCGGCAAGAAGTCTCTTTATTACTTCGCCGCCCATCTCTGCATGGAATCCGCTATCGGCAAAGCGCTGATAAAGAGACTGATACTGCTCCTCGTTCAGAATGTCATACTTCAGAACTGGAGCCTTGCCTTCGTTGTCATAACTCGCTTCACCGGGATTCTCGACGATATAAGCCTCGTAATAGAGCACTCTCTCGAGATCTTTCATCTTCACACCGAGCAGTGTTCCGATTCTCGACGGCAGAGAGTTCACATACCAGATATGCGCTACGGGAGTGACAAGATCTATATGCCCCATACGATAGCGCCTCACCTTGGAGCTGGTAACCTCGACGCCGCACTTTTCGCACACTACCCCTTTGTAGCGCATCTTCTTGTACTTTCCGCACAGACACTCGTAGTCTCTTACGGGACCGAAGATTTTCGCACAAAAGAGGCCGTCTCTCTCCGGCTTCAGTGTTCTGTAGTTGATTGTCTCGGGCTTCTTGACTTCCCCGAAGCTCCATGAAAGAATCTTCTCCGGGCTGGCCAGCCTAAGCTGGATAGCCTTGATATCCTTTGGACGTCTCTCTTCGGTTACTTCAATTGGAACCAGTTTCTTCATTCTCTTCTTCCTCATCTAAAAGCTCTACATCAAGTGCGAGTGCCTGAAGTTCTTTGGTAAGAACGAACAGGGTCTCCGGAATACCGGCGGCAGGAACGTTTTCTCCGCGTGTCAGCGCTTTGTAAGCTCGAAGTCGGCCCTCTACGTCGTCCGACTTTATAGTCAGCATCTCTTTGAGTACATTCGCAGCACCGTATGCCTCCAGCGCCCAAACCTCCATCTCTCCGAATCTCTGTCCTCCGAAGAGGGCCTTTCCGCCGACCGGCTGCTGAGTGACCAGACTATACGGACCTGTAGATCTTGCGTGCATCTTCTCGTCGACGAGGTGATGGAGCTTGAGCATATACATATATCCGACGTTTACACGCTCTTTCATCTTCTCACCGGTCATTCCGTCATAAAGTACAGACTTTCCGTCCATCTCCATTTTGGCCATTTCAAACAGCTTCTTGAACTCTTCGGCATTGACGCTTTCAAAAACCGGTGTAGCGAATCTGACTCCCTTGCACCAGTCTCTGGCATACCCTATCAACTCCTCGTCGCTCATCTTGCCGAGTGTCTCTTTTGCATTCATGAGCTTGGCGACATCGGCTATCTCGATCATTTTCGACCGCAGCTCCTGGACGAAGTTCTCCTTTTTCTCATCGAAGATCGCCTGAATCTGCTGACCGAGACGCTTTCCTACCAGTCCGAGGTGTACTTCAAGAATCTGCCCGATATTCATACGGGAAGGGACGCCGAGCGGATTAAGTATGATCTCGACCGGTGTTCCGTCTTCGAGATAGGGCATATCCATCTCCGGAACTATATTCGAGACTATACCCTTGTTTCCGTGTCGCCCTGCCATCTTGTCGCCGACTTTCAGTTTACGCTTTGTAGTTACGTAAACCTTGACCAGCTTCGTCACTCCGTTTGGCAGAATGTCATCTTTTTCGAGAATATTGAGCTTCTCTTCGTGATCTTCGCGAAGTTTTCGCTTCTGCGCCTGGAAGTGGTTCTTGAGTGCGGCATACTGATTTTGGACATCTTCACTGAAATGTTTTGCAATCGTGTTCAACGCGAAGCGGTTTACACTTTCAAGCGCCTCTTTGCCGATCTTTTCACCTTTTTTGAAAGTCTTCTCCTCGATCTCGACATCGGACTCCAAAACGGCGTTGCCAAGAAGAGAGTAGATTCTTAGCATCTCCTCCCTGTCGAGCATCAAAAGCTTGTCGTGATGTTCACGATCGAGCTCGGCCTTCTCCTCTTCGTATGCGCGGATGGCTCTTTGATCTTTCTCGTATCCCTTCTTGGTAAAGATCTTCACATCCACGACGACCCCTTCCATAGAGGGTGGGCAGTATAGCGACTTGTTTACGACATGGCCGGCCTTTTCACCGAAAATCGCTCGCAGCAGGCGCTCTTCCGGCGTAGGCTTGACTTCACCCTTGGGCGAAACTTTTCCGACCATGATCATACCGGGCTTGATATAGGTCCCGATCTTGACGATTCCGCTTTCATCCAGATGCTGTATATCCTCTTCGCGAACATTCGGAATGTCACGGGTGATCTCCTCAACTCCGTGCTTCAGCTCTCTAGCTTCAACCTCTTTTTCGTAGATATGAATGGAAGTGAAGGTATCTTCACGGATAAGCTTTTCGCTGACTACGATCGCATCTTCGAAGTTGTATCCGTTCCACGGCATGAACGCGACCATGATGTTCTTTCCGATAGCGAGTTCACCCTGGTCCATATTCGGTCCGTCGGCTATGACCTGGCCTGCTTCGACACGATCGCCCTTCTTGACAATGGGAACCTGCGAGAAAGTGGTGTTCTGGTTGGTTCTCATATTTTTTTGCGGGCGATAGTGGTCTATGAAGGCGCCGTTTTCATCCTCTCCCATGATATAGATATTTTTGGAGTCGACCTTCTCCACGATTCCGCCTCTTTTGGCCTTGATGCTGACCCAGGCGTCTCTTGCTATCAGCTTCTCGACTCCGGTACCCACGATAGGGGCTTCGGATGTCAGCAGAGGTACTCCCTGACGCTGCATGTTGGAACCCATCAGAGCACGGTTTGCGTCATCGTGCTCGAGGAAGGGGATAAGACTCGCCGCGACACCGACCACCATCAGAGGATTCAAGTCTATATAGTCCACTTCACTTCTGTCGACCAGCAATATCTCTCCGTCGCGTCGTGCCTCTATCAGATCCTCGGCGATCTCTCCATCTTCCGTAAGCTTCGTACTTGCCGGAGCTATCGTCAGACCCTCCTCCTGGGTTGCGGTCATATAGACGATCTCATCGGTCACTTTCCCGTCTACGATCTTTTTATACGGAGCCTCGATAAATCCGAGCTCATTGACTTTCGCGTACGAAGAGAGCGTATTTATAAGCCCGATATTCTGACCTTCCGGTGTTTCGATCGGACAGATACGTCCATAATGGGTCGGGTGAACGTCACGAACTTCAAAACCTGCACGCTCCTTGACGAGTCCTCCCTCTCCCAGTGCCGAAAGACGTCTTTTGTGCGTCACTTCCGAAAGCGGATTCGTCTGATCCATGAACTGGCTCAACTGTCCGCTGGTAAAGAACTCGAGGATCGTATTGGTGATCATTTTGGAGTTTATAAGATCGTGCGGCATCAGTTCGTCCAGACTTCCGCTCATCGTACTCATCTTGTCGCGAATCGCCTTTTGCATCTTGATAAGTCCGGTCTGCAGCTCGTTACCCAAAAGTTCGCCGATCGCGCGGATCCTTCTGTTTCCAAGGTGATCTCGATCGTCGATATGGCCCTGCCCGTTTTTGACACGAATCAGATACTGTACCGTTTTGATGATATCCTCATCGGTCATTACTGTTACATATTCCGGAACTTCCACACCGAGCTTGTGGTTCATCTTCATACGTCCGACTCGCGTCAGATCGTAGCGTTCAGGGTCGAAGAAGAGCTGCTTTACAAACGCCTTTGCCGCATCTTTCGTTACCGGTTCTCCCGGTCGCATCACTTTGTAGATACGGATTGCGGAGAGATCGTTTTCGTCATCGATCTGCTCTGTCTGCTTCAGAAGCTTGAGACTCTCCTGATCGGCATTGAACGCATTTATGATCGAGCGATCCACTCCGCTTGCAAGATCGTCCGCTATGACGAACTCTTTTATTTTCGCATCGAGTATCTTCTTGAGCTTGTTCTCGTCAAGCTGGGTAAGTGTATCAAGAAGCACCTCTCCGCTCTCCTGATCGACAATCGGCTCCGCAAGATGGCGCTCGATCAGAATGTCGACGGGGTATTCGACCCACTCGAGACCGTCTTCTACAAGCTTTTTCGCCCGCTTCGAAGAGAGTCTTTTGCCCATGGCGATTATCAGATTGCCGTCTTCGTCTCTTACGTCGTGTTCCACCCTACCCGCAAAGTGTTCAGGCTTGAACGGCATCAGGAACTTGTTGTTTTTGACGCGTATGGTCATAAGAGGATAGAAGAGCTTGAGAATATCCTGCTTTCCGTAACCAAGCGCTCTGAAGAGAATGGTGACCGGAATCTTCCTGCGCTTGTTGATGCGCACATAGAGTATATCCTTGGCGTCATACTCGAAGTATAGCCAGGAGCCTCTATCCGGTATTATCTGTGCCGTATAGAGAAGCTTGTTGGAGCCGGTAGCGGACTCCTCCTCTTTGAAAATGACACCGGGGCTTCTGTGAAGCTGGTTTACGACGACTCTTTCTACACCGTTGATGATAAACGAAGTCCTGTCGGTCATAAGCGGGATATCGCGAACAAATATCGCTTGCTCCTTGATATCCTTGACACCGGTTTTCTCACCTGTCTTGTCGTTTCTTTCCCATAGAACCAGTCGGATTTTCATCTTGAGAGATACGGCATAGGTAAGACCGCGCTCCATACACTCTCTTACCGTGTATTTAGGCTTTGTGATTTCACTGCCGGCGTATTCGAGCGTGAGTCGGTTCTGCGGGTCGTGTATAGGGAAGATAGATCGGAAAACATGTTCAATTCCGCTATCTGACCGATCCTTTTCGTTGATCATCAGAAAGTTGTCGTAACTGCTGTGCTGAAGTTGCAAAAGATCCGGAACTTCAATCTCCTGCGGAGTTTTGGCAAAATCGACACGTAGGCGGTTCCCTGATTTAAGATTGTTAAGCATGGGCTAAGACCTCATTCAGTAGTGTGTTGCATCGGGATGTATCTCTATATTCGATACGGTTTGTGTAAGCATAAGTTACAATGATAGAATAAACCCGGTAAAGGGGAGTTTTAATCTCCCCTTTACCCAAATATGTTAATTTTTTATTTAATTTCGACAGTAGCGCCGGCTTCTTCGAATTTGGCTTTGAGCTCTTCAGCCTCTTCCTTGCTTGCGCCCTCTTTGATTGTTGTAGGAGCGTTGTCGACAGCCTCTTTCGCCTCTTTGAGACCGAGACCGGTAACTTCACGGACAACTTTGATGACGTTGATCTTCTTGGCACCCGGGCTGGTGAGAACAACGTCGAATTCAGTCTGCTCTTCGGCACCGCCAGCAGCTTCACCGCCGCCGGCACCTGCGACTACCATCGGAGTTGCAGAGACTCCGAATCTCTCTTCAAACTCTTTTACAAGCTCGTTGAGCTCGAGCACAGACAGTCCTTCGATATATTCAAACAACTCTTCTTTAGTAATTGCCATATTCCATCTCCTCTAAGGATTTTATTTTGCGACACTATGCCGCAGATTTCAAGCCGCCTCTATCAGGCAGCCTCTTCTTCTTTTTTCTTCGCGAGGTTGTCGAGTCCGCAAACCATATTGCGGATGGGTGCAGTCCAGACAGACAGAAGCATTCCAAGAAGCTCTTCGCGTCCGAGAAGCTTGCTGTACTCGATAATCTTGGCTGCATCTACGACTTCACCGCCGATTACACCGCCTTTTATCACGAACTTGTCGTTCTCTTTGGCGTATTTGGCGACGGCCTTCGCTGTTGCGATCGGATCTTCGCCCCATATTGCCATATTGGTTTCGCGAAGCTCTACACCTTCGACACCCGCATTCTTGAATGCGATCTGTGCAAGCGTATTCTTGACAATTCGCGCACCGAGGCCGGCTTCGAATCCGATTTTTCTGAACTCTTCGAGCTCTTTTACACTCATGCCTTTGAAATCGCAGATAACGACACTGCCGGCATCTTTGAAAGCTTCGGAAAGTTCAGCAACCAGCTGTTCTTTTTCGCTTCGGGTCATCTCTTCTCCTTTCCGACCGAGACTTCAAGAAGGGCGGCCTTGGCCGTTTAAGCTTGCGCCCCTAACTATCTCCAGTCTAAGATAAACGATATTTTTACAGACCTACTTTATATCCAATAGCTCTTGCGTATCGAGCTTGACTGAAGGGCTCATTGTAAGTGAAAGTGCCGCATTTTGGATATATCTTCCTTTGGCGGATGCGGGCTTTTGTTTATTGATGGCTGTAACAAACGCCTTCAGGTTTTGTGCAAGCTTGTCGGCATCGAAGCTTGCCTTGCCGATACCTGCGTGGATATTTCCTTTTTTGTCCACACGGAAGTTCACCTGTCCGCCTTTGGCGTTCTTGACTGCCTGGGCCACATCCATGGTCACAGTACCGGTCTTCGGGTTGGGCATAAGGCCTTTGGGGCCGAGAATACGACCGATTTTACCGACCTGACCCATCATGTCAGGTGTCGCGATAACTATATCGAAGTCGATATTTCCGCCTTGAATCTGCTCTACGAGATCTTCGGCACCGACTATATCGGCTCCCGCTTCTTTGGCCTCATCGGCTTTCGCTCCTTTGGCAAAGACAGCGACACGTACGTTTTTACCCGTACCGTTTGGCAATACGACTGCTCCCCGAACCATCTGGTCGGCATGACGAGGATCTACATTCAGCCTTAGAGCCAACTCGACGGTTTCGTCAAATTTTGCAGATTTCAAATCTTTTACGAGTTTGGTTGCCTCTTCTACGCTGTAATTCTTTTCTGTATCTATCTTTTCGAGCAGCTTCTGTACTCTTTTGGAAACTTTTTTAGCCATTTTTTTCTCCGCAAATTTTTTTTGCTACCGCATGTTTTCGATCTGGCGGTGAAGATCTTTTAGTCGACAACCTCTACACCCATGCTTCTGCAGCTGCCTTCAATGATCTTGGCCGCAGCCTCTTCGTCATGAGCGTTAAGATCGTCCATTTTGGTCTTTACGATATTGAGTATCTGCTCTTTCGTGATTTTGCCCACTTTGTTCTTGAGCGGATTGTCACTACCTTTTTGCAGATTGATCTCTTTTTTTATCAGGTCGGTAACCGGCGGTTTTTTAGTAATGAACGTAAAGCTTCTGTCGGAATAGACGGTGATCACGACGGGAATATTGTAGCCCATCATATCCTTTGTCTTTTCGTTGAATGCTTTACAAAACTCCATGATATTGACACCGCGCTGCCCAAGCGCCGGTCCAACCGGCGGTGACGGGTTTGCTTTGCCGGCAGGAATCTGTAGCTTGAATTCATCAACAACTTTTTTAGCCATTGCGTTTCCCTTCTATTTGGATTTAGATTATTTTTTCGACTTGCGAGTATAGTATTTCTACCGGTGTGCTTCTTCCGAATATCGAAACATTCAGCTTGAGCTTTCCGTGCTCGAGATCATACTCTTCCACCATTCCCGTAAAGTTCGCAAACGGACCTTCAACGATACGGACCATCTCTCCGGGCTCGAACGAGATCTTCGGCTTGGGAGCGGCTCTGTTTTGAACCTTGTCGAGAATGTTTGCCACATCGTTGTCGCTCAACGGTGTAGGTTTTTTGGATTCGCCGATGAATCTCGAGACTCTCGGCAAAGACTGAATTTTGTGCCACAGGTCCGTATCGAGGTCCATTTTGGCAAAGACATAACCCGGATAGAGAGATCTTTCGGTTATCTTCTTCTGGCCGTTTTTTACTTCGATGACATCCTCTGTAGGAACTACAATCTCTTCGACTCTATCTTCTATGCCCATCTGCTCCGCAAGCGTCTCGATTGCCCTCTTTACACTCTGCTCGCTTCCTGCGTAGGTTTGAATCGCATACCATTTATGTGCCATAAAAACCCCTTTGTCAAATCAGAGCAGAGAGTGATGCGGACATAATGACATCAATCAATGCAAGAAAGAGTGCAACGACCGTTACAACTACGAATACGGCAAAAAATGCCTGGCGGACCTGTAGTTTTGTCGGAAAAATAACTTTTGAAATTTCAATTTTGGCATGGTTGATATAACTGATCAGTTTTTCCATGATTTATTTCCTTAACGTGGCAGGGCAGGAGGGACTCGAACCCCCAACACTCGGTTTTGGAGACCGATGCTCTACCATTGGAGCTACTGCCCTTTATAAAAAAGCCAACCCTGTTACGGGTTTAGCTTTTGAGTTTCACCTCTTTGTGAAGCGTGTGCTTGTTACAGCGCGGACAAAACTTTTTAGTCTCGAACTTTTCCGTATGAGTCTTAGAGTTTTTGGTCGTGGTGTAGTTGATCTCTCCACACTCACTGCATTTGAGCCCAATATTGATTCTCATATTTTTATATCCTTAGTCGGGAAGGGGATCATGCCCTTCCCAGATTCATTGATTAAGCAAGGATCTTGGAAACGACACCCGCGCCGACAGTACGTCCGCCTTCGCGGATCGCGAAACGTGTACCCTCTTCCATTGCGATCGGAGCGATCAGCTCTGCTACGATTTTTACGTTGTCGCCAGGCATAACCATCTCTGTTCCTTCAGGAAGAGTGATTGCACCGGTCACGTCAGTAGTACGTACGTAGAACTGAGGTCGATAACCGTTGAAGAAAGGAGTGTGTCGTCCGCCTTCCTCTTTGGTAAGTACATAGATCTCTGCCTCGAATTTTGTGTGAGGAGTGATAGAGCCCGGCTTACAAAGAACCATTCCGCGCTCGACTTCCTCTTTCTTTGTACCGCGAAGAAGAACACCGCAGTTATCGCCGGCTTCACCGCACTCCATCTCTTTTCTAAACATTTCGACACCTGTTACGGTAGTCTTTTGAGTGTCGCGGATACCGACGATTTCGATCTCGTCTCCTACGCATACTTTACCGCGCTCGATACGTCCGGTAACAACGGTACCGCGTCCCGAAATCGAGAAGACATCTTCGATAGGCATAAGGAAGTCTTTGTCGGTTTCGCGCTCTGGAGTCGGGATATACTCGTCTACCGCTTTCATGAGCTCGAGGATCTTTTCGCTCCACTCTCCAAGCTGTCCTGCTTTCGCCTCTTCGAGAGCTTTAAGAGCCGAACCGGCGATTACCGGAGTGTCGTCACCCGGGAAGTCATACTCGCTAAGAAGCTCGCGAATCTCCATCTCTACAAGCTCGAGAAGCTCTTCGTCGTCAACCATATCGGCTTTGTTCATGAATACGACGATGTAGGGTACGCCGACCTGGCGAGAAAGAAGGATGTGCTCACGAGTCTGAGGCATCGGGCCGTCAGCAGCAGAAACGACGAGAATCGCACCGTCCATCTGTGCGGCACCTGTAATCATGTTTTTGACGTAGTCCGCGTGACCGGGGCAGTCGACGTGTGCATAGTGTCGGTTTTCAGTTTCGTACTCGACGTGAGATGTAGCGATGGTGATACCGCGCTCTCGCTCTTCGGGAGCGTTGTCGATCTGATCGTAATCCATCAGCTCCGCATCGCCTTTTGTAGCGAGAACCGCAGTGATCGCTGCAGTCAGTGTAGTTTTACCGTGGTCAACGTGACCGATGGTACCGATGTTAACGTGCGGCTTGGTACGTTCGAATTTTTCCTTAGCCATAAGTGTCCTCCGTATAAGAATTAAATAGATAGGGTACCTCTGCAAATAGGCCCGAAAGCCTGTTTACAGAGGCACCCTGCCAAAATGTGCGCCGTATTATACCAAAGTTTCAGTCAATATATGCTTTTGCGCTCCGAAGCCATGAAAGATTTCAAATCCGTCCGGCTCGTGGAGCCCAGAAGCGGGATTGAACCGCCGACCTCTTCCTTACCAAGGAAGTGCTCTGCCACTGAGCTATCTGGGCATAGTGTCTGCTAGGAGTGAATTATCATGAGGGCTGTAGTCGGTTTTTTCAGGTGAAAAAGCAAATCTAGTCCTCACTCGATTGCAAGAATCAAAATTTCAGCTCCCAGATTCGGATGGAGCGGGAAACGGGACTCGAACCCGCGACCCTCAGCTTGGAAGGCTGATGCTCTAGCCAACTGAGCTACTCCCGCATCCATATATTTCGACTGGTGGTGGGAGGAGGATTCGAACCTCCGAAGGCGAAAGCCAGCAGATTTACAGTCTGCCCTCGTTGGCCACTTGAGTATCCCACCGTCATTGTCTACTCTGGTACAAACACTGACGTTAAAATGGAGCCGGTGATGGGACTCGAACCCGCGACCTGCTGATTACAAATCAGCTGCTCTAGCCAACTGAGCTACACCGGCGACTAAAAATGGAGTGCAATTTTAATATCTTTTGCAACCAATGTCAAGGCCGATCGCATATTTTTAAAAATTTCATGCCATAAAGCTCCTTTTTATCTTGATGGAGCGATCACCCGAAATCCTCATCAGCCTCGGATCGTCTCTTTTTGCGACTGTAACTCTTTTTTCTCCTGAGTTTTCTGATCCTGTTTGCTTCATGAACTATTTGTGCAGATATCTCGTCTTTGTCCATATCGCTCTTTTTCAATTCTCTGCATTTATGCACAAAATTTTCCAGGCTTTCGAAGTAATCGTTATGTAGCTTGACCTTTTCGACTTCAGCAAGCTTTCTATCCGCTTTTTCGACAAGCTTGTCATAATCGCACCTTTCAAACTCCCCGCCCATGGCGAAGCTCACAATCCGGTTCAAATATCGTTCAAGTTCACGCCTGTAGCGCACCAGCCGATACTTCTCTTTTTTTCTCTCTTCCATCTTCACCGGCTAACGCGACCTTCTCTCGCTCACTTTGACATGATCCACTTTGGGTCCCTCCTGAACGTACCACATCTCTTTTACGATATGTGCCGCAGCATCGCCAAAGCCCCTCTCTTTTGCGATAGATATAGACGGAATATCCCCGAAAGCATCGCTCAAAAGTTCCATCGGCTCTTTTTGGGGATTCAGCTTCGCTTCACCGCCGTTTTCGAGTTTCGCCATAAACCACAGATGCAAAAACTCCGGCTCAAAACGATTCAGCACTTTCGAAGAGAAGGCTTCAAAAGTTTCGTATCCGCTGTTTTCATACTCATCGATCACCAAAGAGACCACCCGCTTCATCTGCGAAACCGGAACACTCATAAAAACTGCCTCTGCGGCCCTTTTTCCGGACGTATACTCGGCTCCCAAAAAGATTCTGGCCGACCTGTCCTCCTCTCCGAAGCGATTGGATCTAAGACCGACGATGCCGATATCGGCATGCTTGTGTCGCCCGCACCCTTTAAGACATCCTGAAAAGCCGACGATCACGCCACACTTTTCGATGCGCTCTTGCGGGAGTAGTTTCGACTCCTCTTTTATGCTCCAGTAGGAAAAGGGGCAGTACTCGCTTCCGGCGCACGCCAGCACCGTAGGAGCGGTCCGACGCTTTTGAAACGGTACCTCTTCGCTCTTAAGCCCCAAAAGATATATCTGCTGATCTATTCCCAATCGCACCTCCGCTTTCGTACGGCTTGCAAAATCCGCAATCGCCTCGAACTCTTCCGGATAGACCACACCGTAGTCGGTCCTGTACCGATAGCCGAAGCTGCCGTCTGCAAGCGGTTCGAAATCGCAAAAGTCCCTCTTTTGCAACAACATCTCGCCGGCCTCTTCAAAGGGCTTTTTGTAAAAGAGCATTATCTTCTCTTTCAGCCCCTCCATACCTATCTCTTCTATCATATGAAACAGACGACTTTTCGTACGCTTCTGCCTCGAACCGTATCGGTTGAAGGCGAATATCAGGGCTTCGAAAAAACCGACTACATCTTCATACTCCAGAAAAATATCGGCGCATTGCGCCATCTCCGTATTTTTCCCTCCGATATAGACATTGAAACCGAAACGCTCCCCCTTTTTGGCGAGAGCAAAAAGCAGGTCGTTTGAAAAAAGCGGCGAAACATTGTGGCGCATACCGGTGATACCTACGGAAACCCGCCTTGGAAGCATCCCTACAAGTTCCGGGTTTCTTATAAAAAAACTCTGCATCTTCTCGATCAGGGGAAAGACTTCCATTTCGCAGCTCCTGCCTGCTCCGTCATACGGGTCGGTCACAACGTTTCTGATATTGTCTCCGAAAGTCTGCCATGTAGTAAGCCCCTCCATCGCGTTGACCGCTTTGAAAACCTCCAGGACGTTTTCTGGCTCCAGATCGTGAAGCTGTATGCCGGCCCTTGCGGTAAGAACCATTCTGAGGTCGTGGGTTTTGGCGATCTGCGCAAGTTTCGCAAAATGCTCGGCCCTTATCCGACCGCCCGGAGTCCGGATGCGCAGCATGAAGCTCTCCTCTTCGAGCTCGCTGTTGTAGATGCCGAAACATTGCAGATAGAAGCGATCACCCTCTCCCAGACTTTCAAAGTCGAGCGTATCGAGCAACTCGAAGTAGTCGTAGGGGCGCATCGCGGCTTTGAACTGTTCAAACTTCTTCAGGGTCAGATGCTGTGCAGGCAACATTGTCTCAACCTTCTGGTGGAATCGTTTCTCTTTTTGCGGAACCGGAGCTAATTTTACTCAATTTCTCCGACGTATAAATTGACGGTTGTCGTGTCGGCAGGAAAAGGAGCGGATCGACATATATCGAATCGATCATTACGCCAAAGTGCAGATGCTCTCCCGTGACTCTTCCGGTTTTACCGACAAATCCTATCAACTCACCCTTTCTGACAATCGATTTTGGTTTTACCACTATCTTTTGCAGATGTGCGTAAGTGGTGACGACTCCGCCGTGATGCTCTATGAATACAAGATTCCCGCTGAAAAAGAAGTCGCCAGCATCAACCACGATGCCGTCAGCCGCCGCAAATACCTCTCTGCCCTCCGGAGCGGCTATATCTATACCCCTATGGGGCGCTTTCGGCCTGCCGTTTAGTACTCTTTTCAATCCGAACGGACTGCTGATCCTGCCGGTTGTCGGCCAGATGAAATCGAGATCGGCAAAACCTGGCGATCTGAAGGATTTTGCTTTTTGCTTGCGGCTGCGCTCTTTTGTTATTCGCACCAGATCTTCTCTTGCAGGCTCCACTTTACGCCTGTTTTTTATCTGTAGCCGCTGCACGGCATACTCTTTCGCTTCAATTTCGATTTTCAGCTTTTTATCCGCAAGCAAAACTTCATACACACCTGGAGTAACCGTCAGCGGTACCGGCAAAACGGCATAGATACGCCCCTTCTCTTTGAAAAGAGCGGCTCTTTTGTTTAAAAAGGTGACGGATGTTACATTGTCTTCAAGCGGTAAAACTATGATGCCGCCCGGAACGGGCAGCGATTTGGGTGCGGCGAAGAGCGACTGACAAAGCAGTAAAAAAACGAAGATTATCGAAGGGCGCATAGGGCTATTTTAACATAGATAGCCCCAAAAGATCAGCGGGATCTTTTATGAAAACTCCTGCCTTCTCGACGATAGTCCCCCTGGCTGTTTCCGGTATTGAAGCTTCGCCTTCTCGTACCGCCTCTTGAGCGCTTTTTGGGTGCTTCCGGCCTGATGGAGGGGTCGGGATGGAATCCCTCCACAAGTACCTTGTCGATTTGTGATCCCGTCAATCTCTCTATTTTGTGAAGCAGGTGCCTTTCGTCCACACAGACCAAAGAGAAGGCTTCGCCGGCATTGCCTGCACGACCCGTACGGCCGATACGGTGCACATAATCTTCCGCCACTTCCGGCAGATCGAAGTTGACCACCTGTGCGAGCTTGTCGATATCGATACCGCGAGCGGCGACATCGGTGGCGACCAGAACACGGACACGACCATTCTTGAAGGCTTTTAGCGCTTTCATGCGCGCAGCCTGCGTCTTGTTGCCGTGTATGGCGGTACTTGGCAGCCCATCCTGACTAAGACGCCTGGAGAGCTTGTCCGCTCCATGCTTGGTACGGGTAAAGACCAGTACCTGTTTCCACTCGTTCGCACCTATCAGATGGCTGAGCAAGTCCGCCTTTTTGGCTCTATCTACCGGATGAACGGTCTGCTTTATACGATCCGCGGTTTTATTGTCGGCTGCTACCTTTATCATCTGCGGATCTTTGAGAATAGTCTGGCTAAGGCGCCTGATCTCGGCGCTGAAGGTTGCAGAAAAGAGAAGGTTCTGCCTGGAAGAAGGCAGAGCGGCGATAATCTTTTTTATATCGTTTATAAATCCCATATCGAGCATTCTGTCCGCTTCATCGAGCACGAGCATCTCGACTCTGCTCAAGTCGACATT
>JAMONQ010000052.1 GCA_027065635.1 Campylobacterales bacterium
TATACCGTGCGTGACATCGCCTTTGGCCGCTCTTGCGGGAGAAACTCTCCAAACGGGGCATTGCGACCCTTCAGCTTTTGCTCTTGTGCTCCATGATCCAGTGAAAGAGCATCAACTGTGCGAAAAACGGCGCGAATATATTGATGGCCGGCAGAAAGTTGAGCAGAGCTGCAAAAAGGGAGATGCTCCATATGGTAAAACTGTGGTGATGAAGTTCCTGATAATCCTCTTCGTTGCAGTAAAGAGAACATGTACTCAAAAAGTATGACTCTCTATATAGCCAGGCCCATAGAAAGAGTTGTGCAAAAACGTTGGCGACAGGGATAAAGAGAATCGGAAAAAGAAGTATGGAAAAGAGGATGAAAAGCGAAGAGTCGCGAAACAGACTCAAGTGGTGTTTTTTGCTTATTCCGTTGCCGGAAGTGTCGACATCCGGATAGTCGATCTCCTTGATCGCATCCAGAAAGGGTCTTCTGAAGTATGAGATTATCAGATACAAGGAGAGAATGAAAAGATTGTAAAAGAGATAAAAGGCCATCAGCCACGCTATCGCGTCGGCGACAGTCTGAAAGGGGAGCAGAGTCAGAAGCTTTTGTATCTGCTCGTTTACGACATGCCAGTTCAGAAGCAGCACAAGGGCCCATACGGCAGACAACAAAAGGAGGGTGGCGAATGTATAGAAGTAGTATGTACCCTCTTTGAATCTTCTTAGAATCGGTGGACCAACAAGTGCCGTAATGATTGCGAAAGATACCAGTACCGCTACGAACCATATGAAAAAGAGTATGAAAAGCGCTCCGTTTGCTTTCACTATCGAAAACGGGATCCAGCTGATTATTTTGGAAGTGATCAAAACCGCCTGATCCCAGTACATCCATCCGAGTCCTATCCAGACGGCCGCCAGCGGAAGCCCTATGCCGAGTGCCAGCTTCAAGACGTCCCAGCGCAATATATCTTTTATACTTCTTAAGAAATATCCGTTCACTTTTTTCATTCTCAAACCTTCTTTGTTAGGCATTATTGCGTTATTCTATCAAAGTTCTCATTTACCTTTTCTTGTCGTTCAGCCTATTAAGAGGTGAGCTGTTGTAACATCGATGAAACAATATCAGGATCCGGATAGAGGATGAAAACGATCTTTACCATTGCCATCTATGCCATTTTCCTGTTTGCTACACCCGTGCAGACAGAGCTCTCTGGATCCAATGCGCTTGCAAATCATGAACACTACCCGGCCAGACTGCAAGAGCAAAAGGATGAAAACCAGGATACAAAGAAATCGTAAAACCGCAGGAGTAGCATATGTATATACTTTCTGATGACCGTCTATACAGACAGGACGAGATCGAACTTCTCGAACACAAAAAACAGATCATCTTCACATCGATAGAGAACGACAGGATCATAGAGTGGCTGAAAGGACACAGCTTTCCCGAGAGTTTCATAGAGGATATAAGAAACGAAGATCAGAGTGTCGCCTATGAAGAGCATGAAAGCTTCAGGCTTGCGATATTGAAATATTTTCAAAAAGATACGGAGAACGACCTTCTTTACAACGACAAGAATGTAGCGATAATTATGTATGAAAACAAGTTTATCTTTCTCGCCAGAGAGAAAAGGATGGTCAAAACCATCATAAACCGCCTCTTTAGACGATACAAGCCCAACGACTCCCTGGAGTATGTACTCTATCTCGTCATAGATATCATGGTCGACCATACGATGAGCGTCATAGACCATATAGACAACAGGCTCGAAGATATCGAAGACAGAATCTTCAACGACACGCTCGACGAGCAGGAGGTACAAAAAAATCTATACTTCGCAAGACGTACTCTAAACCGTATAGGCAAACTCTCCGTACAGCAAAACGACACTATAAACAAGATCTTCAACCACTTTCCGGTAGTGATGCGAAAAAAGCTCAAATACGAATTTATAGATTTGAAAGAGCACCTCTCCTTTCTGATCAACGAATCCAAAACTTATCTTGACAGAACCGGATATCTTCAAAATCTGCTGATGGGCTTTATAAGCAACCGGATGAATCAGGCCATGCAGCGCCTCGCCGCTATCTCACTTATCTTTTTGCCTCTTACATTCATAGTAGGCAACTACGGCATGAACTTCGCCCATATGCCAGAGCTCGACTGGAAGTACGGCTATGCGGCCGTATGGGTTTTGAATCTCGTGATCGCCTTCCTGATTTTCAAGTGGCTCAAAAAAAAGAGATGGATATAGATACCGGATAATATCTCCATCTCTATCGTTTATCACTATTAATAATAATTCAAATTACTTTATGCCGTTATACGCTATAATCCCGCCTACAAACAACAAAAGAAGGAGAACTGAATGAAAAAAGTTGGAGCTTTGCTTCTTGGTGTAGCGGCGGCCGGAACCCTGATGGCGTCCGAATACAAATACTCCGTCACGCCGATGATCGGAGGGATAGAGCCCCTGACCAAAGAGTATCTCGACAACGGCACAAGCCTTGGAGCGAGGATCGGATACAATCTCGACGACAGACAGACTCTGGAGCTCGGATACGACTACATGGACAGTATGGATTACAAGGATCTCATACCTGGTCGAGATACAGACTCTCACCAGATCAGCGCAAACTACCTCTACCACTTTCTCGATGCAGATGACAGAATCAGACCCTATCTTCTTGCCGGTCTCGGAGTACAGGACTTTACAAACAATAGCGGCGGCTTGAAAGACGGTGGCATAGGAAACCTCGGAATCGGCCTCAAGGTAGCAATTACAAAGGCACTCGATCTTAGGCTCGAAGCTCGAGACTTCATCCGCTTCGATGACGGCGGCCATACGCTTGCGTATACGGCGGGACTGGCCATTCCTTTCGGAAAAACGGAAAAGGAGGCGCCGGCACCTGCAAAAGAGGAGACACCGGTAAAACCGGCAGACAGCGATAACGACGGAGTAGCCGACAATTTGGATAAATGCCCCGCTACACCGGCAGGCGTGAGAGTCGATCTCGACGGCTGTCCACTCGATTCGGACGGTGACGGCGTTCCGGATTACAAAGATGAGTGCAGGGGAACACCAAGCGGTGTCAAAGTCGATACAAAAGGCTGTCCCGTAGATAGCGACGGAGACGGCGTTGCCGACTTTATGGACAAATGCCCCGGTTCAAAAACGACGCAAGTAGACGAGAATGGATGCGCTCTTGACAGCGACCGTGACGGCGTAGCGGACTATCTTGACAAGTGCCCCACTACACCGGAGGGATTCAAAGTCGACACGATCGGCTGTGCGGTAGGATTTACTATGCATGTAAACTTTG
>JAMONQ010000053.1 GCA_027065635.1 Campylobacterales bacterium
GATAATGGAGTGATGATGGCTAATATTGTAGATAGTATAAGAAGCGAGATAAAAAAGGTGGTTGTCGGTCAGGAGAAGATGATCGACGGATTGCTGATAGGGCTTGTATGCGATGGGCATATACTTCTTGAGGGTGTTCCTGGACTTGCCAAAACCACTACCGTCAATGCTCTTGCAAAGACGCTCGGTCTTAGATTCAAACGTGTACAGTTTACTCCGGACCTGCTTCCGAGCGACATTATAGGAGCGGAGATTTACGATCCTAAAAACAATACGTTCAAAATCAAAAGAGGTCCGGTTTTTACCAATCTTCTTTTGGCTGACGAGATAAACAGAGCACCTGCCAAAGTGCAGTCTGCATTGTTGGAGGTGATGCAGGAGCGTCAGGTAACTATAGGTGAAGAGAGCTTCAAGATCGCCAGGCCCTTTCTTGTAATGGCCACTCAGAACCCTGTCGAGCAGGAGGGTGCATACAATCTGCCCGAAGCTCAACTCGATCGATTCATGATGAAACTGGTAGTCGGTTACAACACTCCCGACGAAGAGCTCGAGATAGCTCGCAGAGTTGCGAATGAGGCTCTCGGTCAAATAGAAGAGGTCGCAACTCCTGAAGATATTCTGTCGATGAAAGAAGATGTGAAAAAGATACATATAGACAAAGAGGTGGAGAAGTATATAGTCGACCTCGTCTTTGCAACCAGAGAGCCGGCGAAGTATGGTCTGGAATCGATCGAGAAATGGATTATGTACGGAGCCAGTCCGAGGGCTTCAATAGACCTTTACAAAACCAGTCGTGCACGTGCCTACCTGCGTGAAAAGGATTTCGTATCGCCGGTGGATATAGCATATGTCGCAAAAAGTGTATTGAGGCACCGGATAATTCTCAGTTACGAAGCGGAAGCGGAGGAGATCACAACGGATATGGTGGTCGAAAAGGTGCTTGAAACAGTCGAAATTCCATAGGTTCGAAAGTGAACAGACGCCTCAAGACGCTACTTGTAAAAACGAAGCGGCAGGTCTTTTCGGAGATGATCGGAAACAATCCGTCTCTATTTCATGGAGAGGGGTACGATTTTAGCGAACTAAGAGAGTATCAGGTAGGCGATGATATTCGAAAGATTGAATGGACCATTACCGCAAAGCTTCAGAAGCCGTATGTGAAAATTTTTCATGAAGAGAGAGAACTCAGTATAGTGGCTGCCTGCATGCTGGGCGGATCTCTGTTTTTCGGTACTGAAAGAATCAAACATGACGTCGTCACGGAGATAGCGGCCATTATCGGATATTCGGCGGTGAAGAATTCGGACCTGTTTACGGGGGTTGTTGTCGGTAACGGAGTCGAGTCTGTTGAGCGGCCTACAAAACGGATTTTCGGTGTTAACAGGTTTATCGAGAGAGTAGACGGCACGAGTCTTCTTGGAAGAGAGTGTGACTATATCGGCGGGATACGTGCGCTTTTCGATCGCATAAAAAGAAAAAGTATACTTTTCGTTATCGGTGACTTTCTCGCGGAGGTCGATTTGGCGCTTTTAAGCAGGCGGCATGAAGTGATTGCCGTTATAGTCAGAGATCGTTTTGAGGAGCACCCCGTACCTCTTGGGCAGGTGCATCTGGTAGATCCCGGCAGTGGTGCTACTCTTAATACAAACTTCTCGGAGCGCAGCGTAAAAGAGTATAGAGCCAAAGTCATAGAGAACGACAGAAATCTATACAGACATTTGAACAGGCACAGGATCAGGTTTGTCAAAATCTATACGGACGAGGATCCTTTTGGAAAGCTTTCAAGACTCTTTGGAGGAAGAGCGTGAATCCGTCTCAGATTCCAATAAGAGATATAAAGCCTCTCATTCCCATTCCCGATATCTCTTTCTATCTCTTTGCAGCTTTCGTACTGTCGGGAGTGCTGGTTTTATCGGCGGCCGTTATATATTTGTGGCGCAGATGGCATCGTGGCAGAAAGATAGATCCGAGGCTTGAATGGCTTGAAAGATTGGAACGAATCGATTACAGTGACGCTAAGCGTGCAGCATATCTGATGACCAGATACGGCAGGCTTTTGGCGGAGGATAAGAGACGTCAGGAGATCATGGAGCAGCTGCTTCCAAGGCTGCAGAGGTATAAATACAAAAAGAGTGTCCCGCCGCTCGATGAGGAGACAAAGAGGTTTATGAAACTTTTTATAGAGATGTCAAAAGATGCACTTTGAATACCCGTGGGTATTGTCGGCGATTTTTGTTTTTATTTTCTGCGAGATAAAGTGCCCGCTTCGGCTCGATATGCTCTATTTCCCGAATATAAAGAGTATTGGCAGGTCGAGGGTCGGTACCTCTTTACTGCAAGCTTTGAAGTGGATGGTTATCAGCGGAGCCGTTGTTGCAATGGCATCTCCGGTGACGACCAAAGAGATAGTTCCATCTTTTGGAATGGGACGCGACATGGTTTTGATAGTCGATGCGAGCAGATCTATGGATGAGAGCTTCTCCATCGTAAAGAGGGAGAACAAGTTTGAAACTCTAAAAAAAATCCTTGAATCTTTTATAAAGAAGAGAGAAGGTGACAGGCTGGGGCTGGTAGTGTTCGGTGAATTTGCCTATATAGCGTCACCGGTTACATTCGATCACGATATGCTCGCAAAAATGGTTCCCTATTTGCAGGTTGGGATGGCAGGAGAGAGGACCGCTATTACCGATGCTGTAGCCATGGCCGCCAAGCTTCTTGGAAGATCCGATGCGAAAACCAAAATTGCGATCCTTTTGACAGACGGCCGCAACACTGCAGGAAAGGTTCCGGTCCAGGTCGTAAAAAAGCTTCTAAAACAGTACAAGATAAAGCTTTACACAATAGGTGTGGGACGGCCTGGTGACTATGACCGTAATATTCTGGACGAACTGGCCAAAACGACAGGAGGAAAGTTTTTCTCCGCGTCGGATGCGGGAATGCTTAAAAAAGTGTATGAAACTATAGACAAACTCGAGCCTTCGATGGTAAAACAGCAACCGGTTACAGAGACGACATACCTATTCAGCTATCCTCTTTTCGTGGCTGCTATGTCGCTTCTTGGATACCTCTTTTTATTGAACAGGAGCGAAGTGTGAAGTTTCTATATCCGGAGTTTATCTACTTGATGCTTCTGCCGGCTGCACTTTTGATCTATCTCATATCGACCAACAAAGACAGGCTGGAGAGGATTTTTGCACCGCAAGTCTTGGAGCGGCTCAGGATCAGCGGAGATTCCCTGGGGAGAAAAGGCCATAACCTTCTGGCTTTTGCATCGCTTTTTTTCATGACTCTCGCATTGGCCCAACCGGTTATCGAGGAGGGAGAGAGACGTATAAAAAGCACAGGAGCCGACTTGGTAATAGCGCTCGACCTCTCCCGTTCCATGAAAGCTGCCGACTTCTATCCGGACAGACTCTCTTTCGCAAAACAGAAAATAGAAGAGATATTGCCGAATCTGCCGGTAGGGAGGGTAGG
The DNA here is from genome assembly GCA_027065635.1 of Campylobacterales bacterium. Classification (GTDB taxonomy): domain Bacteria; phylum Campylobacterota; class Campylobacteria; order Campylobacterales; family Hydrogenimonadaceae; genus Hydrogenimonas. Next base: position 3,475 of record JAMONQ010000053.1, read on the forward strand.
GCTACTCGGCTTTACATCCGCATCGTTTATCATAGCCCCTCTGACTGAAGACAGGGAGAGTGTAGAGTTTTTGCTCAAACGATTGGAACCTGATAGTGTAACACAGGAGGGGACGGATATTTTGGCGGCACTCAAAGGTGCCAATAGACTTTTAAAAAATAGCAGAAGAAAGAAGGTGCTTCTCGTTACAGATGGCGGCGACTCCGGTGATCTGGAGGGGATACGCAGGTTTATCGAAAAAAACGGCATAGAGTTGATTGTCTGGATGGCGGCTACAGAAAGAGGGGCTCCCGTTCCAAACAGTGCTTCCGGTTCCATTCAAAACGCGGGCAAAGTTGTAATAAGTCGTGCAAACGGCGCATTGAAAGAGCCGGCTCAGCATAGCGGAGGTCTGTATGTCATGGCGACACTATCGCAGACGGATGAAAAAGAGATAATCTCCTATCTGGAAAAAGATGGTTCGGCTCACGGGCATGAGAGAATCGTTCACAAGCGAATAGAGCTTTTTTACTACCCGCTTTTTATATCGCTGCTGATTTTGCCTTTTGCCCTCTACTCCGTCGGTGCGAAACGCAACGTGGCGGTTGCCGCCATTTTTGTATACACTCTTTTTTCTCCTCGGTATGTTGATGCCGGGATAATGGATTTTGCTCTTATAGAAAAGGGGCAAAAGGCTTATGCCGACGGAGATTACAATATAAGCGTACAAGCCTTTGAAGAGTTGAGTCATAGCAAACCGAAAAACGAGGTATGGTTCGATCTGGCGGGAAGCTACTATAAAAGCGGACGTTATAAAATGGCTTTTCATACATATGAAAAGATTGTAACCTCCGATACAAAGCTCGAAATGGCAAAGCTATACGGTATGGCCAACGCTCTTGTCAAACTCGGAGAGCTTGAAAAAGGCGCACAACTATATCGCAAGGTGCTTGAAATGGGAGAGGATGAGGATGCCAGAGCGAATCTCGAGCTTGTTTTGAAGCTTCTTGAAAAGCGCAAGAAGAAGAAAGAGGGAGGGCCCGGAGATAGGGACGAGAAGAGTAGAGAGAAAAAGGGCGGTTCGGCCGAGAAGGAGTCCGCAAAGAGCGGTTCCGAGTCGGGGTCGATAAAAGGTTCCGAAAGTTCAAGAAAGATAAGTGAAGCTGAAGAGAGAAAATGGATGCGTTTGATACAGAAGCAGCCTCTAAAGTCGAAACTATATCCGTTGATACCGCCCGAGGAGGATAAAAATGTCGCTCCGTGGTAAAGTGTTTTTCCTGAGTATGCTTTTTTGCATCTACTCTTATGCCGGTGTGAAAGCATATGTAGATGAAAACCCGGTTATTTCCAGCGAGATGGTGGAATACGAGATCGAGGCGGTTGGAGAGTCTGTCCGTTTTCCGACAATAAAGAAGATCGGCAGCCTGAAAGTTTCGGCCGGAGAGAAAGAGCGGCTCGAGTGGTTCGAAGGTAATAAAAGTGTCGTAAAGTGGGTCAGGACCTATACCTTTTCTCCCCAAAAGAGTATGACTATTCCTGCGTATAAGGTGATTGTAGACGGGAAAGAGGAGTGGACGAAGCCGATATTTTTACAGGTAAAGGCAAACTCTTCGGACAGGAAGGATGATTTTCGTATAGAATTGAAAATATCAAAAAGAGAGGTTTACGAGGGGGAGCCTGTCGATGTGGCGATACGATTTCTCGAGAGACGCGACGTGTCTGTCATGAGTGTCGATTTCGTGCCTATAAAGTATGAGAACTTCTGGGTCAAGAGGGTAGGAAAGCCCAAAAGATACGGTGAGGGAAACTATCTGGTTCATGAAGTGAGATACCTCTTTTTCCCTCAAAAGAGCGGAGAGTTGAAAATAGGTCCAGCGCAGGTAAAGGTGGCGAGGGCGGAAAAAGTGAGAGATGCCTTCGGCTTCATAGTCAGAAGGCCAAAGTGGAGCACCATGACTTCCGAAGTGAAAACTCTTGAGGTAAAGCCGCTTCCAGAAGGGGTGGAGCTGGTCGGTGACTATAGAATGAGCCTGAAAGTGTCTCCCAAAAAGGTGCAGGCCGGCCAGCCTGTGACTCTGACTATCCGCGTCGAAGGAGACGGCAATATAGAGGATTTTGAGCTTCGACCGCTGCGAATCGACGGCGTGACCGTTTATGCCGATGAACCGAAAGTAGAGCAGCACTACAGCAGCGGCATCTATAGCGGAAGTTGGGAGAAGAGGTTTGTACTGATTGCGGAGAGCTCCTATACGATACCGCCATTTAAAGTACGCTTTTTAGATCCCGATAGCGGAAAAGTAAAAGAGATTTCAAGCGATTCCGTAAAAATAGAGGTTGTCGGAGCTTTGAAAAACGGCGGTATGGATGATTTTCCCTCCAGAATCCAAGAGGACGGTTCCATGAGGCTGAAACATCTTTTCGGTTATGTAGTTGCCTTTTTTGCAGGGGTGGTTGCAGTGTATCTATTCCGGTTTTTAAAGAGGAGAATCTCTTATAAAAGAGGCTCTCGAAGCGTTCCGGACGAGCACATGATGCTTCAGCGGCTCATGCCGTATATTTCAGAGTCGAAAGATGCGGCCCAGATGGCTGAGAATCTTTATGCCAACCTGTTCGAAGGCAAAGCGGTGAAAATAGATAAAAAGCGGTTCGAAAAGCTTATGGCGGATCTGAAGGATTGAGCGGGTACTACTCAATCTTTTGTCCGTATATTTAATTCATAATATTTCATGCAGCTTTTTAGCCTCCTGCATCCACCTTTTTACACCTTCCCAGTCCGATTCGTTGATCAGTTTTCTACACGTTTTCAACTCATCTTCGAAGTGATCCATGGCCATTAGAAGGTTTTCTCGATTCTGCTTGAATATCTCCTCCCACATTACCGGTGAACTCTTCGCGAGACGGCTCATATCCTTGAATCCGCCTGCCGCGAGAATAAGGATGTTTTTTGAATCCTCCTGGGCCAGTACAGCATTTGCCAGTGCGTAGCTTATAGCGTGAGGAAGATGACTTATGTATGCCGCATGCCTGTCGTGCTCCTTCGCATCCATCGTGACCACCCTCATTCCTATCGCTTCAAAGAGTGTGCGGGCTATGATTTTTTGGCGCTCTCCGCTCTCATCTATGTTGCAAAGGACCACGATTTTATCGCGATAGAGATTGGCGACTGCCGCTTCCGGACCAAATTTTTCCGTTCCTGTCATCGGATGGGCGGCAACCACGTTTTTACGGATTTTTGGAGGAATGTTCTCCACGATTTTCGCCTTAGTGCTTCCCAGATCGATTATCGTACTCTTATCATCCACGCCCTCAAGATCGCCGAGAGCCTTTATGATCCCCTCTACCGGAATCGCAAGAAATATGACGTCACTCTTTTTAAGCTCATCCCATGTGACTATGGCATCTACGAGATCGTGCTCGAGAGCGGTTTTGCAGTGTTGGTCGTTATGATCGTACCCTACAATCTTTCCAACTTCGCCCACCCCTTTGAGAGCGAGACCCAAAGAGCCTCCCATAAGTCCCAAACCGACTATTCCTACTACCATGGTCCGTCCTTTATCGCAATTGCATGCAGCCGCCTCCGCCTCTTTGGCAGCCTCGTATACCGTATATTATGAATCCAAAATTGTAGCCAAGAGTCAGTTTAATTGAGTTTAACCCGGAAAAAAGATCCCTTCAAACCGATTTGCGTAACGTCTGTTTAATTGAAAAGATGATAAGATTGATCCTTTTTACAGGTTCTGGTAAGAGCATATTTTTCAACAGAGGATTTGAATGAAACGTATTGTATCGGCTATGCTGCTGACTGCGATGCTGGCTGCTGCACAGCAGATAAAAACGATCGAGTTTGACGGTCTGATACATCTTTCTCCCGAGATAGCCAAAGAGATAGTAAAGATCGAACCGGGCGAGCCGATAGATATCGAAAAGATTGACGAAGCGATAAAGAGGCTGTATGAGCAGGGGTATTTCGACGATATCTGGGTGACCGAAAACAGAGGTGTGCTCACTTTCCATTTCAAGGAGAAGCCTGTAATATCCCAGATAGAGTTTGTCGGGTACGGAGAGAGCAAAAAAGATGAGCTTCTATCCCAGATCGGTCTTAAAAAGGGAGATATATACGATGAGAGAAAAATCGAGAAAGCCGAGGAGAAACTAAGGTCGATAATAGAGAGCGAGGGGTATTTCGATACCGTGGTTGAGCCTGAAACGGAGGTATTGAAAAACGGTAGCGTCAAAGTCAAGTTTGTCATCAACAAGGGTGAAAACATCATTATAAAAAAGCTCAACCTGTGCGGAGCGAAACATTTTGAAAAGAGTGATATAGAGAGTGTCCTTGCCAACAGAGAGCGCGACTTCATGGGCTGGATGTGGGGGCTTAACGATGGAAAGGTCAAAATCGACCAGCTCGAATATGAAGCACCGAGGATCAGGGACTTCTATATGCGTCACGGATATCTCGACGCCAAAGTCGAACCGCCGCTTTTGAGGGTGGATTTCAACCAGTACAGAGCCATTCTCGACTTCAAGATCAAAGAGGGAGCAGTCTACAAGGTAAAAGATGTAAAGATAGAACTCTTTGAACCCGTAGCCGATATCGACGAATTGAAGAAGGATCTGCGTGTGGATCCAGGCGAAACCTTCAATATCGACGATCTTCGCAAAGATATGCAGAAGCTTAGAGAGAAGATCGCCAACATGGGATATGCGTATGTAAGGGTCATTCCAGACTTTGTCAAAGACGAGAAGAACCATACGGCAGTAGTCAAGTACAAAATCATTCCGGGGCGCAAAGTCCATATCAGGGATGTCATCATCTCCGGCAACAGCAGAACGCTGGATAGGGTCATCAGGCGTGAAATATTTCTGGCTCCGGGAGATACATACAATCTTACAGATTTGAAAGATTCGAAATCTGCACTTATGCGTACAGGTTTTTTCGAAAGCGTGGTAATCGACGAGAGACGTGTAAGCGAAGATCTGATGGATCTTGTGGTAAATGTCAAAGAGGCGCAAACAGGCAATATTATGGTCGGAGGAGGGTATGGAAGCTATGACGGCTTCATCGTCAATGCCTCCATAAACGACAGAAACATTTTCGGCAGCGGTCTGTCTGTGGGTATAAGCTTCGACTTCTCCAGGTACAGAAGCTATTTCAACTTCAACGTTACAAATCCGAGGATTTTCGACAGCGACTACAGTGTAGGGTTCAATGCCTACAACTCACAGTACGAGTCCTACGACTATACCGAGAACAGAAAGGGCGGCTCCATCAATATCGGGCGTCAGATTGCGAGATATTGGCATGCGGGAATCAGTTACCAGTACTTCAGTACCCAATTGACCGGTATGGATCCGGACTATCCTGACTATGACCTGTACTACGACAAGCCGTTTGACACAAGCGCCATAACACCTTCGCTGCGGTTCAACAATACAGACGACTACTATCTGCCCAGGCACGGTATGATATTTGGCATCAGTGCGGAGTATGCTGGTGTCGGAGGGGATGCCAGGTTCAACAAAAACTACATCAACTTCTCGATATTCCATGGACTCGAAGATGAGATAAACTACGATCTTATTTTGCGATACAAGGCGAGACTCGGATTCATACCCTGGAGTGAAAAACTGCCTGTAAACGAAAAGTTTTTTATGGGAGGTATCCGGACTGTGCGAGGATACCAGTCCGGATCGATATCAGATAAAGATGCCAACGGATATCTTCTTGGAGGCAAATATACCTTTTCAAACTCTATCGAAGCGAGTATCCCTCTTGTCGATGCGGCTAAAATGAGGCTCGCATTCTTTCTCGATTACGGTATGATAGGTGAAAATGCCTTTACAGACGAGAAGCGTGCCGGTACCGGTGTAGCTATAGAGTGGTTTTCGCCAATGGGACCGATAAGCCTGGTGTTTGCCCGTCCTTTGATGCAGAAGGAGGGCGATCAGACTTCCACATTCGAATTTACAATGGGGACCAGATTTTAGCGTCACTACAAGCGAAGAGGGAGGTAAAGCTGTTTGAGTTCTCTCTTTTATGAAAGAGAGAACTTTACAGCTATGGACTCCGGTTTTTCAAGCTCCCTGATCCTCTCTTCGGCCAGATAGGTGTCAAAGGGCGCCTTTATGAATAGAACTCCGTTTCTGTACTCCGCTTCGATTTTGCCGTAACTGTTGGCGGAGTGGATCGCCTGTGCCAGCGAGACTATATAGCTTAGCCATGCAAGAGTATTCTGTTTTGGGAGAAGCTTTTTATACGGTTTTACAAAACTGTTTTTCGGAAGTCGCCTTTTGTTGAAGCGAATAAGTGTGGCTATCAGTATCATATCTTCATGGCTGAAGCCGTAATCGAGTTCGCTGAGTACCATATATGCGCTATGCCGGTGATATCCGTAAAAGTCGAGCTTTATTCCGATGCGAGACAGCTTCGCCGCAATTTGCAGGTGCCTAAGCAGACTTGAAGGCAGTGCGCACGGTGATTTGAGGGCATTGAATAGTTCGGTAGCCGTAGAGGCGATATTCGCAGCCAGACGGGGATCGGTGCAGAAGCGGTCAAGAAGGCTTCTTACACTTGGGTTGAAATTGGCCGGAAAGAGATGGTCGTTACCTCGGAGCAGATCACTCAGAAAGAGACCCTCTCTGACACCTGCACCGCTTGCGACTACCTCGTTTGCAGATACCTTTTCAAGGACTTTCGACAATATAAGTACACCCGGACGAATTGTATCGAGACGATCTTTTTTGATACCGTATTTGGTCAGTTTCAATACGGGAGAGTTGGCGACTTTGTTTAAAAACTTCATCTCTTCGGATATCGAAAATCTGAAAGCGTGAATCTTTTCGACAGTATGGCCATCTCTTTGCATTATAGCTTTCGTGATCGCCCGAGCCGTTCCTCCTATGCCGACTGCCGTGTGGTTTTTGAAGGTATCCGGAAGAGATGCGAGAGCCTCTTCTATATAGGCCGCAGCCTCTTCTATGGGCTTTTTTTTGTCGAAAAAGAGCTCTTTTAGTCTGACCGTCCCGAGATTCAAGGAGTATACATCGACCACTTTTTTGTTACGTATCAGAGCAAGATCCGTAGATCCGCCGCCGATATCTACGGTTACCGCATCCGTTACGGGAAGAAGGTTTGCCGCGGCTATACCGCCAAGGTAGGCCTCCTTCTTGCCGTCAATCACTTTTATTTTAAGACCTATCTCTTTTTCTATACGCTTTATGAAATCTTTGCGGTTTGGGGCATCCCTGACGGCAGAAGTGGCTATACATAAAATTTTGCGGGATTTGTAGCTCTTTGCAATCGAGAGAAACTGCGAGAGGGCACGGCAGGCCCTCTCGATGGCATCCGGTTGAAGATAGCCACCCTTTTCGTAGGCTCCCTCCGATATCCGTACACGACTTCGTGTCTCGTTGAGAATATAGAAGCCGTAGCGGCTGGTGCGCTCATACACCACCATCCTGGCCGAGTTGGAGCCGATATCTATGACGGCGGTGCGCTTGGCCATTACTGCTCTTTTTGAAGATGTTCAAACTTGAACTTCAACTCCTCAACGCTCTCTACATTGTCTGGATCCGGGACAATACAGTCGACTGGGCATACCGCGATACAAGCCGGTTCGTCATAGTGGCCTACACACTCCGTGCACCGGTCCGGGTCAATGATATATATCGGATCTCCCTCTTCGATAGCACCGTTGGGACACTCGTCCCGACATGCATCGCATGCAATACATTCATCTGTAATCATCAATGCCATAGCAGTTACCTTGATAAAATAAATTGTGAGATTTATAACCTATATGGCCTTAACCAATACTTAAAACTTCACCCCCGTTTTATCATGAAAAATCGTTAAAGAGAGGCTTGCGCCGTTAATGTTCGAGAGGCCGTTTTACGAGTGCTTTGCAGATTCGGGACAAAGATGAATCAACGTTGGTTCGGCAGGTCGCATTGAGGAGTTGTAGCAAAGATGAGCGTAGCTACTGTTCCGCTCTGTCCGTCCGTTCTGTTTTTAAGGGAGATTCTCGCACCCATGGCGTCTGCCGCCGATTTTGCCAGAAATAGCCCAAGACCGGCACCGGGAGCGTTACCCACTCTCTTGAACGGGGCGAAAAGGTCTATCGACTCGTCTATTCCCGGACCTTCGTCGATCACTTCGAGCTTTATCTTGTTTTCATCGACCAGGCGCGTTTTTAGCAGAATATTTTTTCCTTCGGGAGTGAATTTGATCGCGTTTTGCAGAAAATTCTGTAGAATCTGGTTTAGCAGGGTAGTCTGTATAAGCCCAGTGAGGGATTCGGGTTGAAGATCGACTGTAAGCTTTCTTTTTTCCGCCGCGGCCAGCAGTGTGAAGTCCTCTCCCTTCTTGCGTATAAACTCTATGATGTCGACTTGCTCCGGAAGCTCGAAATGTGCCCCTTCGAGCCTCCCTATCTCAAGGATCGAACCTATCATCCGGTTGAGTTCCAGAATCGTCTTGTTTGCAAGCTGAAGAGCTTCGATATACTTTTCCGGCTCCCGTCGTTTTATAAGTGTTACGTCATTTTTGAGCTTCATTACGTTCAATGGAGTTTTAAGCTCGTGAGCAGCGCCGATAAAGAGCTCTTTTTGGTATTTGACAAAGGTCTGTATACGGTTGATCAGACGGTTTATGGATTCGCCCAAAGGTACGAATTCTTCGGGAAGCTCCCGTGTGTTTATAGTCGTCAGAAAGTTTTCGTTGAGTGTGGATAGCTTCTTGCTCATTCTGGTGATGGGAACCAAAAGCATGGCCGACAGTCCAAATGCGTAAAGGACTATGAGTATCAGACTTATCAGGTTTATGACGATTATGGAGCGAAGGATCTTGTTGAGCATTTCGGCCATACCGGTGATATCCTTGACCATGAGAAGGTATGTCTGGGCTTTGAAGTTGTATGGATATATCAGCTCCAGATAGTGTTTTCCGTTCTCTTTCCTCTCTCTCCATTCTATCGAACTGTAAAAATGGTGCGGTGCTCCGATCACTTCCGCACTTATCTGAAGAGCGTTTTTCAGGTTTTTCGCATCTATCTTCTCCCCCTCATTATAGTCCGGGAAGGTTTGAACGATATATCTTGCCTGATTTACGAGCTCCTGGGAGAGTTCGTCGTATAGAGTCTGCTTAATATATGTATAGAGCATAGTGGAGAAGATGATCAGAAGAACGGAAGAGGCGATAATCAGTTGTGTCAGGAACTGGTTGCGGATACTGCGGTTTCCGGCCATCGATTACCTTTGGGTAGAGTGTCGGGAAGTTATCGTACCGGTTGGAGTACCGTTTGGCTGCCTATCTACCTGTAGCGGCGGATAGGCACTTTTGCCTGGGTACCCCTTTGGCAACCGGCCGGTCTACTCTTCGCTCTTTTTTTGCGGATAGCAGAAGCGGTAACCGCGTCGGCGTACGGTCTCGATGGTTTGAATACCGAGCGGTTTGTCCATCTTTTGTCTGATCTGGTTGATCGCCACTTCTATAACGTTGGGTGTAACAAGTTCGGGCTCTTCCCATATGGCATCGAGCAGCTGCTCTTTGGAAACGATCTCTTCGCGATGGCGCGCAAGGTGTGTGAGTACTTCGAACGGTTTTCCCTTGAGCTCGATCTCTTTGCCGCGATAGACTACCTTCTCCTCTTGCGGATTGATACTGAGGTCGTCTATCTCGATGACGTTGCTTCCGCCGAATCTCAGGCGGGCCTTGATGCGTGCTATCAGAACGTCGAAGTCGAAAGGTTTCTTGATATAGTCGTCGGCGCCTGCTTCGAGGGCTTCTATTTCGCTCTCTTTGTCGTCCCTGGCCGAAAGAATGATAACCGCTGTTTTGGGGTTGGCCTGTTTTGCCTTCTGAATGAGCTCGAGTCCGTTGCCGTCGGGAAGCATCCAGTCCGCAAGAATCAGATCATAGTTTCTGATATCGAGGTAGTAGTCACCGTCCTTGAAGTTTTCCGCCGAGTCTGTCTGGTAGTTGAATTCGTTGAGTCCTTCTGAGAGTGTTTTGTTGACGGTGGTTTCATCTTCTACGATCAGTATACGCATGGTATAAGGTCCTTATGGTGTGAAATTTAAGCGGGATTATAGCATATTTTTAGCTAATCTTAAACTCTTTTTCAAAAATTTTTAAAGATATGAGCGGGAATCTGAAACGCAAACCCGACAATTAGGGAGTATATCCGGTTTTGAAATGGTTATTTTTATTTTCTCGATTTCCGGAAAAGTCTCTCTCATTTTATGAAAAAGTGCCTCCAAAGCCTCCTCGACAAGCGAGAACCTTCCCTCTTTCATAGTAGATTCGAGCAGTTGGGCCGCGGCTGCATAATCGAGAAACCTTCCCTTTTCGTATCGATATTCGATTTCGCATTCGATTTCGATCCGCTGGGGTGAGCGGCGCTCGAAGTCGAGGATTCCCAAAATCGCTTCGAAAAGAAGGTTTTCGATTTTGATCGTCACGCTACCTTGGCCTCTTTTCCTGTAAGAAGACGTGCAATGTTGGGAATATGTTTGTATACCACTATGATGGCTATGATCCATATGGGCGCATGCGAGTGTATATTCGGAACGTCGGGATAGATTATGTAGCTTGCGACTATGAAAACTATGAGTGCGCCGAGTGAAGCCAGAGAGGAGATTCGAAGCGTCTTGCCCAGTATAAACCATGCCGCTATGGCTATCGCCGCAACTGTCGGCATCATAAATGCGAGTACACCCACTCCGGTGGCTACCCCTTTGCCTCCCTCGAACATGAGGTATGGGCTGAAGCAGTGGCCAGCTACCGCCAGAACCGCTACGGCCCACAATGTAGCGTCCGGCATTCCCGAGAGTTTGGCTGCGAGCAGTACCGCCACCCCTTTCATGGCATCGAGAACTACCGTGGCGATCGCCAGTTTCTTGGCCAGCTTCGGATTCCGCTCCTTTACGACCCTGAGCACGTTGGTCGCTCCTATGCTACGGCTTCCGCTCTCCTTTATATCGACTCCGGCAAAAATCTTGGCCAGAATCAGGCCGAAAGGTATCCCGCCTATAAGGAATGCGGCAAGATAGAAGATTATGTTTGGATTTGTCAGAAAGTCCATGTCGACCTTTTATGGTAAAATTGCGCAATTATAGAATATTATTGGTTACAACGCCATTAAGGATATATTTTGCAACAAGATGAACTGAAAAAAGAGATCGCGAAACTGAGAGAGAGGCTGCCGGTGACGATCGTCGCCCACTACTACCAGCGAGACGAAGTCTTCGAGTTGGCGGATATCACGGGCGACAGCCTGGAGCTCGCCAGACGCTGCAAGGCCGACGAGAGAGAGTGGGTGCTCTTTTGCGGTGTGGGTTTTATGGGGCAGAGTGTCAAGGTCATCGCGCCTCACAAGCGTGTTGCGATGCCCAGAATCGCATGCTGTGCGATGGCGAGGATGATCGATCAGCAGTGTTATGACGACTCGGTGAAGTTTCTCGAAGAGCACGGTATAAAAGAGAGTGACGTATTGCCGATCACCTATATCAACTCGAGTGCCGAAGTCAAGGCGAGTGTGGGCAGGATGGGCGGCATGGTATGTACAAGTTCGAAC